>CATIYX010000001.1 GCA_949739095.1 uncultured Clostridia bacterium
AAACAGTTTTGAATCGGCGCTCATGAAAGCGGTGCGTTCGCTGGAAATGGGATATACCTATCTTTCCTCCAAACCGACGGCAGCCATGGACGACGCGGCATTAAAAGATAAAATGAACACCATCGAGGACGACCGTTTGTTTGTTATTGCAGAACTGATTCGCCGTGGCGCTATGACGCTGGAGGAAATCCACGCGGCAACCATGATGGACATGTGGTTCCTGAAAAAAATTGAAAAATTGATTTTGCTGGAAAAAGAACTGCGCGCCGGCAGTCTCACACCGGAGCTTTTGCGGCGCGCGAAACAAAACGGATTTTTGGATAGCGACATTGCCGGATTCAGTGGCAAGAGCGAAGAGGACATAAAAACGCTGCGTCAGGCGCATACTATTCAGGCGACCTATAAAATGGTGGACACCTGCGCGGCAGAATTTGAAGCGGTGACGCCGTATTATTATTCCACGTATGAGGAAGAATGTGAAGTGACGGACAGCGGCCGCAAAAAAATTCTGGTGCTTGGCTCAGGACCAATCCGTATTGGACAGGGCATTGAGTTTGACTATTGCAGTGTGCACTGTGTCTGGGCACTGAAACAGCAGGGCTATGAAACCATCATCATCAACAATAATCCCGAAACGGTTTCCACTGATTTTGACACGGCGGACAAACTCTATTTTGAGCCGCTGACGCCGGAGGATGTGGAAAACGTGGTGCGTAAGGAAAATCCAATGGGCGCCATCGTACAGTTTGGCGGACAGACGGCAATCAAGTTGACAAAAGCGTTGGTGGATATGGGTGTGAAAATTCTGGGAACCGCGCAGGAAGATATTGACGCGGCAGAAGACCGGGAACGCTTTGATGAAATTTTGCAGCAGTGCGGCATTCCGCGTCCCGAAGGCGACACGGTGTTCACGAAAGAAGAAGCGCTCGCGGCAGCAAACAAATTGGGCTATCCTGTGCTGGTGCGCCCGTCCTATGTGCTGGGCGGACAGGGCATGGAGATT
>CATIYX010000002.1 GCA_949739095.1 uncultured Clostridia bacterium
CAAAGAGCGGAAGATATTTCTCCTAAGAAAAATAAAGGAGGAGAATTTTGACTATGTCAAAATTCGGGGGACATTTTCAAGGGAGAAATATCTGGAGCGACACTTCGGAGGACATTTTTCACGAGAGAAGTTCCCGTAGCGAAAATTTGGGGCGAATCGAAACGCCCCGGCGTTTTTGGTACTTTTTAGCGTTAAAAAGTGCATTATAAACACGGTAGTGTTTATAATTAAATCGCAACCTTTTCGCGACAGCAACTATGATAATTAGCAATCCCTCCGGCGCAAATTAATATGGCTGTACCTTACCTGTCAGGTCACAGACCCGCTCTATATGATATGCGTCCATATAGTTTTTGATACCCTCCATCACGCGAACCGCCGCCATGGGGTCAACAAAATGGTGCGTTCCCACTGCCACGGCGTTTGCGCCGGCCAGCAGAAATTCCACTGCATCTTCGCCGCTGGAAATGCCACCCATGCCAATGATGGGAATATTCACTGCCTGGCGCACTTGCCACACCATACGCACTGCAACAGGTTTCACCGCCGGACCGGAAAGTCCGCCGATGTTGTTGTGCAAAATGGGGCGGCGTGTGTGAATATCAATTACCATACCCGTCAAGGTATTAATCAGCGAAACCGCGTCCGCACCGCCTGCTTCCGCTGCCCGCGCCGTTTCCGTGATATCCGACACGTTAGGCGACAACTTGACAATCAGCGGTTTTTTGGCATACTGCCGCACGGCGCTCGTAATTTCCTCCACCGTGGTGGGACACACGCCAAACGCCACGCCCCCCTCTTTCACGTTGGGGCAGGAGATGTTCATTTCAATCATATCGACATCGCTGACGGAAATTTTTTCTGCCATCCGGCAATATTCTTCAATGGTATTACCTGCAATGTTGGCAATCACCTTTGTTTTGAACTGTTTCAAAAAAGGCAGTTCATGTTCCAAAAAATAATCTACGCCGGGATTTTGCAGCCCGACGCTGTTCAAAATCCCCATAGGCGTTTCC
>CATIYX010000003.1 GCA_949739095.1 uncultured Clostridia bacterium
AACAGAGCGGTGGCTTCGGATGCTTTCCTGCCCTGTAATCAAAGCGGATGGCACAAAGGAGATTTCCGAAAATGTGAAGTGGATACTGTCAAATGGTTTACCGCTGCCGAAACATATATGAAAACGAATTTTATCCTATCAAGGGAGGAAAACACCATGAGCATTACCATCAATTTATATTATACAGGAAAAAACGGAGATGCCAGAAAATTTGCGGAAGAGATGGTGTCGAGCGGGATTGTGAGTGCAGTACGTGCGGAAGCAGGAAATGAAAAATATGAATATTTTTTCCCAATGGACGATGCAGAAACAGTTTTGTTGATTGACCGCTGGCAGAATCAGGAGGCGCTTGATATCCATCATAAATCTGCACTAATGGCACAGATAGCCGCACTACGGGAAAAATATAAATTGAAATTAAGAGTAGAACGCTATGTAGATGAAAAAGAATGACCATACATGAAAGAGCATATAGCAAAATGGTTTACAGAAAAAAGTATGAATCATTTGTTTAAAGATAAAAATGCGTCCGGTAGGAAACACCGAACGCATTTATTAAGTCATATAGTTTGTCAATCATGTGGATACTGCTTTTCAAGCAGTGTCCATTTTTTCATGTAAGTCAAGTTTGTATTTATTCCTGCTATCAGCCTGTGCAAGAATAATAACTTTTATAACAGCTTAGCTGTGTACTATTCAATTATGCGATAGAGCAGAGCAAAAGTTTCACAGCGCAGAATAGATTGTTCCAGACGTAGTGTACCATCTTCATAGCCGGATAAATATCCTTTTTCCACCATTGCGGCAACAGAAGCGCGTGCCCAGTCCGGAATGGAAGCGGCATCGCTGAAACTGTCTAAAACAGTGGTGTCTGTAGATGTGATATCTTCCATACGCGCCAGCAGCACAGCAACATCCATACGAGTTGCCTGCTGCAAACCCTGCATACCGCTGCCATCTCCATTCATAACACCGCGCTCTTTGAGTGTATAAAGCAAATCTAGCGCCCAATCAGAAGAGGTGCTGTCCACAAAATTGTTTTCATGCGGCAGAGAAGGAAG
>CATIYX010000004.1 GCA_949739095.1 uncultured Clostridia bacterium
ATGGACTATGCGCGGGACGGCTTATTTGCACACAAAGTATGGTTATTCACCGGACAGGAAATGACAGCGCTGGGCTGCTGCTTGAACACGCTGGCAAAGGAAACGCGTGAGACCCTGACAAATGTGAACCAATGTATGCGGCGCGGCGATGTGCGGCTGAAAACCGGCGGCGCGCATCAAAACGCTCCGGAAGGCGAGAGCGATATAACCGGCGCAGACTGGGTTTGGCATGATGGCACAGCATATATTGTGCAACAAGGGACGGCACAGCTTTTGCTGGAGGAACGGGATGGCGACTGGGGCAGTGTCAATCAAGGATTTGCGGGTGCAGCCGCGCATGGGGCAGTGTTTGAATTGGACATTCTCCACGGCGCGCAACCGCAGGACGACACATATGCCTATACGGTCGTTCCCGCTGTGGCGGAAGCAGCTTTAGAGTGTTATACGCCGCCGCAAATTTTGCGTAATGATGAACGGGTGCAGGCGGTCTGGAAAGACGGACGGCTTGCCGCGGCATTTTGGAAGGTAGACAAAATTACGGCGCCGAACGGTTTGCAGGTTCGCGCTAATAAAAAATGTCTCCTGCTTTTACAGGAGACAGAGGACGACGGTCTGCGTATCACCATATCAAATCCCGAAAACCGCGCCAAATGGGTGGACGTCCATGTGAACCGCACGCTTCCGCCGCAGGAAACAGAAATGTGCCATGTGCGTCCGGCAGAGGGTGGCAGCGTGGTGCATTTCCGTTTAAATGAAGGCGTATGGGCAGGCAGTGCCAGCGTTTATGATTCCCGAACAGGTTTTTCTCCATGGCAGGGCGCAGCGGATTAAAGCGGCAGCGTTTAAGGCTGTTATTATGTGTCAAGAGGTGGTTTATATGAAGATATGTTCCAAATGCAATACGGATAATGCGGACAATGCGCTGCATTGCGCTGTTTGCGGCGCGAAACTCGACGCTGTAGGTACAAAGCGCAGCGCAGAAGAATATGTGGACGACTATTTTAAAAAGGAAGCGCGCAAAGAGGGGCTGGAACGGTTGATTTCCTTCCTTACGCTTGGCTG
>CATIYX010000005.1 GCA_949739095.1 uncultured Clostridia bacterium
AAAACTCAGCGGGCAGCCGCTGCCGCTGAAACTTTCCTATGTGGGTCCCGCATTTCGCGGCGGGGAAGCCTATGGTGGTGAAAAACAGAAGGAGTTTACCCAGGCAGGCGTGGAATTGATGGGCATCAATTCGCCTGAAGCGGATGCCGAGGTGATTGCGCTGACAGTACAATGTTTGCTTGCGGCAGGTCTGAAAGAATTTCAAATTGACCTAGGTCAGATGGGATTTTTCAGAGCCTTGGTAGAGGAAGCGGGTCTTAGTGCAGAGGATATCGACCAGCTGGTGGACATCATTGACCATAAAGATTTTATCAATATGGAAACTTTCACACAGGCGCATGCGATGTCGAAAGAACTGCGGGATGTGTTTGTGAAACTACCGACTTTGTTTGGTGATATTGATGTAGTTCAAAGCTTGCGCGAACATAGTTTGCCGGCAGCAGCGCTGACGGCATTGGACAACCTGATTGAAATTTATGAAATTTTGCAGGACTATGGTGTGCAGGATTACATATCAATCGACTTGGGCATGGTAAAAAACTTCACGTATTATACCGGTGTGGTATTCAAAGGTTTCACGCATCATGTCGGATTCCCCATCTGCGGCGGCGGGCGGTATGATAACCTGGTTGCGCAGTTTGGAAGAGACATTCCTGGTGCGGGTGTGGCAATTTGGGTGGACCGTGTGCTTGCAGCACTACAGCGCAGCGGTGCCACACTGGAATCACCGGCGCCGGATACGGTAGTAAGCTATGCACCTGGTTGCCGCGCCTTGGCGTTTCAGGTGGCGGACGAATTTCGGCGGCAGGGAATGCTGGTAGATTTATATCTCGGAGACGGCGACGCTACGGCATATGCGAAAGAAAAAGGCGTTGGCGGTATGGCATATGTACGAGACAAGAGCCACGTGGATGTGACAAATTTCCAGACGGGTGAAGTGAACACCCTGGACATGGATACGATATAAGGGGGCGCCGAAAGATGGAAAACTATTTGACAGTTGCGCTGGCAAAAGGCAGACTGGCGGAAACGGCAATTGGTTTGTTTGAAAAAATGGGCTATGATTGCAGCCAGATGAGGGAAAAATCG
>CATIYX010000006.1 GCA_949739095.1 uncultured Clostridia bacterium
CCCATACAACAAAAACTCCCTTATCTGCTGTACGTTCATCCGCCTTTTCACTTCTTTGATGTTGTCCATTCTTACACGTCCTTTCTTAATCTTTTATTTCTCTGTCAATTTGGAGTAGTCTTACACTAATTTTGATATTATCTCCCTCTAATTTATATCTTAATATTCGTCATTAAATATCTTTCAGTTTCATTATACACCCATTTGGATGTTATGTCAATACATCTATTTGGATTTATGATAGAATATCACTGGAGGTGTGTTACATGCATTATCAACGTCTAAAGGATTTACGTGAAGACCATGACTTGAAACAGAGAGAAATAGCAGACCTTTTACATACAACGCAACAACAGTATAACAAATATGAACAGGGTATCCGCGAACTTCCAATACACCATCTTATTACATTAGCAAGGTTTTATAAAACATCGACTGATTACATTTTAGGATTAACCAATCAGCAAAAGCCGTATAGATTTACGGACGATAATGAATAAAGAAAAGGAGATTTCATATCGAAATCTCCTTTTCTTTATTCTGAGGAACCCAAACGCCAAAAGGGAACGGACAGCGGTGCAAGGAAAAAAGATACCAGAGAAAAAATCAAGGGGGAGGCGCCGTAGGCGACGGAGGACATTTTTCGGCGGTACTTTTTTCCGCTGCAAACCGCGGAGAACATTTTGGGAGAAAGACTACATGCGGAACGAACCTCGGCGATACTTCTTTCCGCTGCCGCCTTGCAAAATATATCAGAAACGGACAACCGCGTCTTATTCTGCCGCCAGAATATAGGCGTACACATCCTGTCCGCCTTCCATCAGCGACACTTCCACCTCTTGTTCATCCAGCATTTCTTCCAATTCCTCCGCCAGCGTCTGCGCTGCTTCCGCGTCTGCCAGCTTGCCATAATACACCGTTATCAGTTCCGTATCATCGCCGCACATCGCCACAGCCGTCTGCTTGGCAACCTGCTGCATATCCTCGCCTGTGATTTGAATGCTTCCGTCAATAATACCCATGAAATCTCCTTCATGGATTTCCAGCCCCTCCGACACACTTTCACGCACCGCATAGGTCACCTGTCCTGTCACCACA
>CATIYX010000007.1 GCA_949739095.1 uncultured Clostridia bacterium
TATTGAATCCTAAATTAATTTTTTCCGGATTGTATACGAAACGTTTAAAATGGGAGGATGGGAAATCATGAAAAAAATAGCAGTAGTCGGCGGAGATTTGCGGCTTGCAAAGGTTGCAGAATATCTGGCAGAAGATGGGTATGTAGTCGAGATATATGGTTCAAACGCACCTTTTTCCAGCAGCGCAAAGGTACATATCACAGATACGCTGCGGGACTGTCTCCACGATGCACATGTGATTGTTCTGGGGCTTCCGGCTACCTGTGACGATGAAACGGTCAGCACACCGAATTTTGACCAGCCAATTTATATCCGCGACATTCTCCGGTATATGCCAAAAGACGCTGTCCTGTTAGCAGGACGAATCAGTGAGAAACTGCATGGCGAAATGATTATGCATGGTATACGCTGCGTGGACTATTTTCAACGCGAAGAGTTGACGGTCCGCAACAGCATTCCAACCGCGGAAGGCGCCCTGCAAATTGCCATGGAGGAATTGCCTATCACACTGCACGGCAGCCGTAGTTTGGTTTTGGGGGTTGGACGGATTGGTAAAGTGCTGGCGAAAATGCTGCACGGAATCGGAAGCGATGTTACCTGCAGCGCACGCAAGCACTATGACAAAGCGTGGATTGACTGCATGGGATATCATGCAATTGATACTGCAGAAATTCTTCCGGTGATAGACCAGTTTGATGTGATTTTCAACACCATTCCAGTAAAAATACTATCGAGCGAAGTCCTCAGTCGCGTTCGCCACGACAGCCTAGTGGTTGACCTTGCCTCAAAACCGGGCGGAGTGGATTTTGAAGCGGCAAAAGAGCGGGGGCTCAATGTGATTTGGGCGCTTTCCCTCCCCGGGAAGGTTGCGCCTGCAACAGCGGGAGAAATTATTAAAGAAACCATTGTAAACATTATGAATGAAATCCTGTAATCATATTATGGCTGGTATTGAGGACCACTGTTTTTGCCGCGGCAGCGTGCCCTTTCATGGTTTCTCATCCCTGTCCGCTTTGGCGGCTGCTGGGAAACCTTACTATTTTTGCGGCAGGAGGAGGGAATTTTATGGATTTAAACGGCATCCGGGTCGGTTTTGCCA
>CATIYX010000008.1 GCA_949739095.1 uncultured Clostridia bacterium
GATATTCACTTCTAAAACAGACGTAAACAAAACGCAAGATCTCAAAGGCGCAGAAATGACTGCATTGGGCAGCAAATTGATTGTGGATTTCCGCGAAGCACAAGTCACGCAAAACATTCAAATCGAAATTGACGATGTGTGTTCCACCGTTTTGCTCTATCTGCCGTCCAATGTCAGCGTCAATATTGACGGCGACAACGTCTTTGGCGGCGTAACCAACCACTGTACTTCCACCGGCGCATATTCTGTTTCCATTCGTTGCAGCTGTGTGTTTGGCAGTATCCATGTCTATAACTGATAAATGACAATCCTCTTGATGTGTCTTATCCACCCACGATAAGGCGGTCGAATGTTTGATACAATTTGTGGGCAGAAAGGCTAACGATAGTTTTATGATTGCATATGTAAAAGGAATTCCCGCATACACCCGCGCTGATTATGCTGTGATTGACGTGGGCGGCGTAGGCTATAAGGTTTTTATGCCGCTCAGCCATTTGGGTCGGCTGCCGCGGGAAGAAAAAGTTGTTACGGTATATACCTATCTGCATGTCCGTGAGGATATTCAGGCACTCTACGGTTTTTTGTCCACCGAAGATTTGGACATTTTTGAACTGTTACTTGCTGTTTCCGGTGTCGGTCCCAAAGCCGCGCTTTCCATTCTTTCTACATTGGAACCGTCTAAGCTGGCGCTTGCCGTTTCCGGAGGAGATGTCAAAGCAATTTCTTCTGCGCCCGGTATCGGTAAAAAAACAGCAGAACGCATTGTGCTGGAGCTGAAAAACAAAATCGGTTCAGGTTTAGCAGATGTGGCAGACAGCGCTGAATATTTACCCGGAAATGCCGATTTGTTCACTGATGCCGTATCTGCACTTATGGGACTGGGGTATACCGCATCTGAAGCCTCGGAAGCGGCGCGTAAAGCAGGCGATGCGGACAGTGTGGAAGAAATCATTAAAAATTCGCTGAAATATCTCATGTAGCAGCATTATTAAGCTATAAAATGGAAGGAAAGAGCGTTCTATGGAAGATATACGTTCCGTCTCCGGTTCTTTTGTGAACGAAGACGCCGATATTGAACTGGGCTTGCGTCCCAAACGGATA
>CATIYX010000009.1 GCA_949739095.1 uncultured Clostridia bacterium
GTGCAAGACAGGTCAAAGTACAGAAAGAAAACACTATTATCGTAGATGGTGCAGGCAGCGCTGATGTGATTCGCGACCGCGTTGCACAAATCCGTGTTCAAATTGACGAAACAACTTCTGAATTCGATAAAGAAAAATTACAGGAACGTCTGGCAAAACTGTCCGGCGGCGTGGCTGTTATCAAAGTTGGTGCAGCAACAGAAACAGAAATGAAAGAAAAGAAACTGCGTATTGAAGACGCTTTGGCTGCAACCAAAGCGGCAGTGGAAGAAGGTATTGTTGCCGGCGGCGGAACGGCGTTTATCAATGCGATTGGCAGCGTGGAAGCTTGCATGAATTCGCTGGAAGGCGATGAAAAAACAGGTGCTTCTATCGTGCTCAAAGCGCTGGAAGAACCTGTGAAACAGATTGCAGCAAATGCCGGTCTGGAAGGCAGCGTTATCGTTGAAAACATCAAAAATTGCAATGAAGTTGGCAAAGGCTTCAACGCATTAAAAGAAGAATATGTCAACATGATTGAAACCGGTATTGTTGACCCAACCAAAGTAACCAGAAGTGCATTGCAAAACGCAGCAAGCGTTGTTGCAATGGTTCTGACAACGGAAAGTCTGGTTACCGATATTCCGAAAGACGAACCGGCAGCAGCACCAGCAGCCGGTATGCCGGGCGGCATGTATTAATCCGTAATAGCTTAAGCAAAATGCCTCTTTTCAACTGAAAAGAGGCATTTTTTATTGTGTGAAACAAGTTATTTTCTATCGTTAGGCATAAAAGAGTCGAATCGCTTATCCTCAAGCTAAACTTCATTTCAAATTATGCATTTTTCACCTGAACCGCGACCGGTTTTCCCGCCTCTGCCCCAGACGGCAACGGAACTAAAATGGTCTGCGCTTCTTTTCCCTCTGCCTGTATCACCAGTTTCATGGTCTCACGTGCTAAATCCTGACAGGGATCACAAACAGTTAGCAAAACGTCCACTTCCGTTTCCTCCAGCATGAGAACTGCCGGACAATTCACCTGTACACGCCATTTTGTGCCGCTACAAATGGTTCCCGTTTCATATACTATCGCTTGCAGCATATTTCCATCTTGTGTTTCCACCGCCTGCAC
>CATIYX010000010.1 GCA_949739095.1 uncultured Clostridia bacterium
CACTCCTGGCTTTTTGCGCGTGCAGAAAAAGAGAGGGTCATGTATGGAATACATCACATCCGCACAAAATGGAAAAGTCAAAGCATTGCGTAAATGTATACAAAACAAAAAATACCGCCAGCAAATGGGATTGTTTGTGGTGGAAGGCGAAAAAATGGTGAAAGAGGCGTGCGCGGACGGTATGGAAGTGGATGTTATCTTTCTGCGCAAGGATTTGGCAGGGAAAATAGAGGGACTGCCGGAGGAAAAATGTGTGCTGGTAACAGAGCAGGTGCTGCGCGCCGTCAGCGATACTGTTACACCACAGGGAATCGTTGCAGCGCTGCATATGCCGGAAGCGGAGTTAGCAGCGGTGGCGGACAAAGAAAATGCCTTGCTGCTGCTGTGTGAAAACGTGGCAGACCCTGGTAATTTAGGAACATTGGTGCGCTGTGCGGACGCGGCGGGCGCAGATGGCGTGGTGCTGTGCGGTTGTGCAGATTTATATAACCCCAAAACCGTGCGTGCTACCATGTCGTCCCTGTACCATATTCCTGTAGTTGTGCAGCGAGACGCTGTCGGAGCGGCAGCATGGCTGAAAGAACGAGGTTTTTTAACCTGTGCTGCAGCACTCGGCGCACAGGAAACGCCCTATGAAACAGATTTCACAGGAAAGACGGTGTTATGTGTGGGAAATGAGGCAAACGGGCTGTCTGAAAAGCTGCAAGAGCAGTGCAGTCACCGCGTTGAAATTCCCATGCCGGGACGGGCAGAATCACTTAACGTTGCTTGTGCTGCAGCAGTTCTGTTGTATGAGGTAGTTCGGCAGAGAATAAGTAAGAAATAAAGAGAAAATGAGGGATATTTTTTGTTTTTGCTGCTTTACAAAAATTCTTCCCTATAGTATTGTATAAAACAGTACCCTAACCCAGAGGGGGATGGGACGCGTCAAACAGGGCGCAGGGAAACGGTGTTTCCCGTCCAGATTTTACAGAAAAAAGCCGGTGAGAGCATGACAGATATTCGGTATTGGTTATGGTTCGTGATGGCAATGCAAGAGCGGCACGAGCTGAAATATAGAATTTGGCAAGAGGAACCTGATGTAGAAATTTTGTACCATATGAAACGTGAGGAC
>CATIYX010000011.1 GCA_949739095.1 uncultured Clostridia bacterium
AGGACAAATTGAGGGGCGCAATGCGGTGCTGGAAGCGCTGCGCGCCGGCATGGAAATCGACAAAATTTTTCTCGTGGACGGCAACAAAACGCTGGGCGCCGTGGTGGCGGAGGCGAAAAAACGGCGCATTCCGCTGCAATATGCCGACCGGCGTAAAATTGAATCCATGGCGCAGACGCCGGTACATCAAGGTGTGATTGCGCTGTGCGCTGCCGTGGAATATGCACAGGTGGAGGACTTACTCGCCGTGGCGCGCGAGCGCGGCGAAGCGCCACTGCTGGTGGTGCTGGACGAAGTCAGCGACCCGCATAATCTGGGCGCGGTGATTCGGACGGCGAGCGCGGCGGGTGCACATGGAGTGATTATCCCCAAACGCCGCAGCGTAGGCGTGAACGCCACTGTCATGAAAGTGTCCGCGGGCACCGCGGCATATACCAAGGTCGCCAAGGTCACCAACATTGCCGCCACGCTGGAAGAACTGAAACAGGCGGGCGTTTGGACGGCGGGCGCGGATATGCACGGCAGCGAGGTCTATACCAAAGCTGATTTGCGCGGTCCGCTGGCAATTGTGATGGGCAGCGAAGGCAAAGGTATCAGCCGTCTGGTACGCGAGCGGTGCGATTTTTTGGTGCAAATTCCCATGTCCGGTCCGGCGGAATCCCTCAACGTATCAGTTGCTGCAGGTATTCTCATCTATGAGGCTGTGCGGCAACGGGGAGGAGCTTAAATCTTTATGCTGACAATCTTAGTGCAAACATTTTTCATGGTCTTTTTCGCTGAAATGGGCGATAAAACGCAGCTTTTGGTGATGGCGCTGTCGTCAAAATATAAACCGGGTGCCATCATGGGCGGTATCGCACTGGCACAGATGGTGTTGGGGCTGATGGCGGTGCTGCTGGGCAAATGCATTGCGGCATATGTGCCGATGGATTTCATCTATATCTGTGCCGGCGTACTGTTTTTGGTGTTCGCCCTGTTTTCACTGTTTCCGGATGGCGAAGAAGAAAAAGCGGCAAAACGCAGCTTCCGCCTACCGGCGTTTTTAGCGGTGGCAGCGGCATTTTTTGTGGCGGAACTGGGCGACCGGACACAAATTACCACCATGACAAGCGCGGCAACCGCCGGCGGC
>CATIYX010000012.1 GCA_949739095.1 uncultured Clostridia bacterium
ACCCGAGTATCTTACAGGTGACAAATCTATCGGGACGGCCATACAGCGGTGATGATGTAGTACATCCGGGATTCAACGGAGCCAGCGGAATCCGAACCAAACTGGGTATAGGAGAAAATGACCCCACAAAAATCAATACCACATGGGTCAACGGAGTGCTGACAGACAACAGCCGTTCACCGGTGGTTGACAACCAGAACGGATATGTACTGGTGGAAGGTATGGCGAAGCTGGAAGATGGTGTAGTGAACCGAATCACAGGCAAAGTGCAGATGTTCAGCATTGAATTTAAAGCAATCGCGCCCACAACAGGAAGTTCTAAAATTAAATTTGATGTTGACGGAAACGAAGCCGACCCAATATGGAGCGGAGCGGCAGGAAAATGGTTTTCCACGAAGATGGATTTTAACAAACCGGCGGATGTGGATAAAGTAGGTATATGGGACTATGAACTGGGCGAAGGAGATTTCTTTGAAACGCAGTATTATGAAGTGCCGATAGAAGACATGCTGTTGAATTTGTATCGAGATGAAGATTCGCTGGTAACGGATACAGCGAAGGATGAAGGAGATGCGCAGGAACATTACCGGATAGACAAACGGAATACGGATGCGAACTATAAAGTAAAAGCGGAAGTAAAACCGGAGAACTCCTCATGGCCGGACATAGATTCATGGGAATGCACGTTTATGGAAGGGAAAGCCCATCCGGCAAGTGCCACAGTGAGCGACTATATCAATGTGCTGACGAGCGACCATCCGAACTATTTTGAGTTTGTGATAAGCGATGGATTGAGTTCGAACCAGAATGTGCAGGATGAAACGGGAGCATTCCAGCCGGCATATATAGCGATAACGGCGAAAGGGCAGCATATACCGAACAAAGGTGGAGTACCTGCGGGAAGCCGTACTATCTATATAAAGATAACAGACGACGTACCGGCGCCGACGAAAATCAGCATCACCAACAAAGATAGTTTCCTGACAGACCAGAATGGGAAGTTTCTTGTGAATGCAACGTCAAAAACAGAGTTTGAGAAAAAAGGCGTCACGCTGGACGATACGTTTACGTTTACAGCGAGCTTTGAAGCAGAAGACATGGACGATTTTGGGAAAGATGTGAAATGGCAGTTG
>CATIYX010000013.1 GCA_949739095.1 uncultured Clostridia bacterium
GTTATATACAATAGTCAGGCGGTCGCCCTCCAGATAGCATTCCACACCGTAAATGACCTTAATTCCCTTGCCTCGTGCGGTGGAAAACGCGTCCGGAAATGCCTGTGCCACACCGTGGTCTGTTATGGCAATTGCCGGATGACCCCACTGAATCGCGCGTTTCACCAAATCTTTCACGTTTGCCATGCCGTCCATAGTAGACATCTGTGTATGTAAATGCAGTTCCACGCGTTTTTTCTCTGCATTGTCCTGTTTTTCCTGTTTTTGCAGCGTACTGATATTGCGCGGCATGATAATCAACTGTTTTTCATAGGTATCAAATGTCACTTTTCCCTCTGCAAGGATTCGGCTTCCTTCCTTCAATCCCGCCATAAGCTTATCCATTTTCGCCTGCGCTCGTTCCCGTTTTCCCTCATCCGTTTCCTCTGTCTTAACACCTTCAAACAGTTTCAGACGGATAGAGCTGCTGTAGTCCGTGATATCTACGCACACCAGCGTTTTCCCGCTTTTCAGCTCCCGCGTCTCCACACCGATAATATCACCGCGCACTTTGCAATTGTTCATATCACCATTCACATGAGCAATCATCGTCACGTCTTCTTCGGTGATACGTTTTCCTTTCAGCACGCCGGTCACTTCAATTTCTTCCTGCTCAATATGGCTTTTTGCCTCATAATTTTGCATCGGTATGGCAGGCGTTTCAGGCAGTGCCTTTTGCATTTCCTCTTCCAGCTTTTGCATACGCTCCCGGTCCTCTTTGGCAAAATCACTTTTCTGTTTGGAATCACAAATGGTGACCTTGACATGTCTGCCGGTTTCCTGCAAAATCATCTCTTCCAGCGCTAATCCAATGCCGCGGCGGCATAGTTGTTCCACCGCCCCATAGCGCACATAAACCGTTAGTATTCCGTCCTTTTCTACCCACGCCGCATCGCGTAGTAGACATTCCACAATCGCCGCTTGTTCTTCCGTAAGACGTTGTACCAAATGCGGAACATATAAATCCCATGTTTTTCCGTCCCATCGCAAATCCGTATAACGCACCCGCAACGTCACGTTTTGAATACCCAATTCTTCGCAAAAACCGTTCTTGATTCTTTCCAGTTGCGCCTGGCTGAGCATCTCATCTGAAA
>CATIYX010000014.1 GCA_949739095.1 uncultured Clostridia bacterium
CCTCTGAACGCCCCTGCCGCCATTGCGCCGGAAGCCGCAATGGTGATGACCGTAAGCTTTGCCCAAAACGGAACCGAAAACCAGCGGTTCATCAGCGGTGCAAGCGCTACAATCGGCACAGAACCCATTATGGTTATCAAAAACAAACTGCCATAGCCTGCATTTGGCAGCGCTGTTACCAGCAGCGCCACGCCATATCCCAATAGTGCACCCAGTACCAGTCCGCACACAGCGGGCAGCATGGTTGTCACGACATGGGGCAGCATTTTCCCGTAATTATCTGCCAGCGCCCTTGCAATTTCCAGCGGTAGCGGGAGTTGCAGCGTTTTGATATGAAACAGTTTATGTACTGCACCGCTTTGCAACAATGCAAGAAGTACCACGCCCAGCGCCACCGGTAAAATAATCTCTTGTACCTTTCTCTTTCTCATGCCACCGCCTCCTTCTGCTGCCGTTTCCACGGTACCAAAATATATTCGGCAGCGGAGATAAGCAAGAAGCTGAACAGCCCCAGCAGCGCGGCAATGATAATGGCGGGCCAAAACTGTCCTGTTGTGCCCCCGCCATAGAGCGTAAGCACAATGATATATCCAATGCCATCCTTTGCGCTTAATGTGTCAACCAAAATCGCTGCCGTCACCGCCATTGGTGCAGAAATTTTCAGACCTGTGAACAAATAGGGCAGCGCATACGGCAACAGCACTTTCTGATAAAGCTGCCGTTTCCCCGCCGCACCGGCGCGCATCATTGTCAGCAAGTTTTCCTCTGTTGATTTCAGCCCGCTGAGCAAATTAACGGAGACCGGAAAAAAGGTAATATACGCCGCAATGACAACACGTGAAACAGCAATACTTTTGAACAAACCAAATATAATCGGTGCAAGTCCCAGCACCGGAATCATTTGTGCTGCCAAAAGATAGGGCAATATCATTTTTTCGCACAGTCCTGAAAGACGCATCACCACCGCAAGCAGAACACCTACCGCCGCCCCTATCACAAAACCGGCTCCCGCATAGGAGGCTGTGACACCTGCCTGTCTGAACAACTCCGGTCCGTATTGCACAAAAGAAACACCGATTTCCACCAGACCGGGTACTTTTTTTGCCGCCAGCGGGTCATGCAGAACATTTTGCAAAATATAG
>CATIYX010000015.1 GCA_949739095.1 uncultured Clostridia bacterium
TCCCGCTCCGCTTCCAGCAGTTCATCAAAGGACGCGAATACTTCTCCGCCGCCAAACCCTTTGTCCGCCAATTGCTGCATTGCCTGCACTGTGTCAGACGCAGTGAGCAGTTGTTCTAGCTCCGGTCTAGAAAGCAGTTCCGATTCCATGGCGCGAATACGCGAAACCGCATAGGTATATTGCTCCGCCATTATCCCGCCTCCTATTCAAACAAAATCTCGTGCGCTCTGCCCCGCATAGTGTCCTCTGCCGCCGCAAACAACGCATCAAATCCACAGTTTATCTGAACGCCGCCATAGACCAGCAAAAATCCGCCGCTGATATCCGCCGTTTGTTCCGATATGTTTAAATCAGGCTGCACTTTTTTTAACGCTTTGGGGAAACTTTTCGGCATACGCGCAAGGTCTTTTTCGGACAAAACAAGTTCGCCGTACTCCGGTTGCGCATACTGCTGCATCATTTGCAGTATCAAATGAAAATACTCCTCTTCCGGCAATGCCAACAATTCCGTTTTTGCCGCCGCCAACACCTGTCCAATCAACACTTGCTTTTCCTGCAAAATACTTTGTTTGGCAGCAAGCTGCGCTGCGCTATTGCTTCGTTTTTCCTGTTCTGTCGCTTCCAGTTCCGCTTTTTGCCGCGCTTTCTCCGCAATTTCTTCCGCCTGCCGCTTCGCTTGTTCCACTATTTTTTCAGCCCTGCTTTGCGCTTCCGCCAGCGTTTTATCCGCCTTTTGCTGCGCTTCCAGATGAATCTGTGATAAAATCGTTTCCAATCCTGTCATCAGTCCCTCCGCTCCTTTCCGTGCGAACGTGGATTAGATATTCAATCCGGCAATCCCGAAAATAGACAGAATGGATACCAACAGTGCCAAGATTGCATAGGTTTCCACCATTGCTGCAAAAATCATTGATTTTCCCATTTGGTCAGGGCGTTTTGCCACCAATTGAATACCGGACACCGCCGCACGCGCCTGACGTTTCGCGGACCATAGACCCACAAACGCCATCGGTAGGCAGGCTGCAAAATAGAGCAGACCTTTTGCCAGCGATATGTTAGCGTCACCGCCCAAAATACCGATTTGCGTCAATGTCATAAACGCAATCAGCAGTCCGTAAATCCCTTGTGTACCCGGTAAAAGCTGCAAAATCAGCACTTTACCAAACTTTTGCGGGTCCTCCGTCACA
>CATIYX010000016.1 GCA_949739095.1 uncultured Clostridia bacterium
GCCGTTACCTAAATCTGCTTTTTGCAGATTGCTCGTCACATTGTTCGCTGCTGTGTTCTCGCCTTTAATGTTATCAAATGTAACGTTCACAGGATTTTGCGCTACATATTCTGCAAGTTGCGCCGGTGCGCTCTGCCATGATTTAATATAGTTGATGCTGCACACGATATCGCCTACGCTAGTCGTCGTATTTCCGGGCGCAAACATGAATTGTTTCAATCCGTCACCCGCATCAAACAGCTCCACACGACTATCCAATTTAGGTGTGCCGTCAATCCAAAGCTGCTCCAGATAGGTTTTACCTGCTTCTGATGTGTCAATGGCAAAGCGAATCTTTGTGTCTTTGGTGAAGGTCTGTCCTGTCAGCGTTTTTATTGTTGAAAAGCCACTGGCACTGGCACTGCCATTTGTACTTTTTTTAATCGTTGTATCGTTTCCACTTTTCTCCAGACGCATGACATGTCCGTTTGCCCCTTGCAGATAAATCATAATTTGTCCTGCATTTGCATGATGCTTCCATTCAAATTCAATCATGTTCTTTCCGCGTGGCATAGTATTTGCTGCCGCCCCCGGCATAATTGGAACATTTATTTGCGTATTTTGTGCTATACCGCCATCCAGTTTTAACTGAACTGCGCTATTCGCCACATCAACCGTAGCTGCTGCGCCACCCCATGCCGACTTAGACGGAATGGGACGGGTTGCTGCGTCTGCTTCTGTGGGCAGAGTATCAAAATCTTCATTTACTAAATATGTCACGTTAAAGTCCGTTGGTTTTCCTGCTTCTTTTACCGTTACAGTGATAGGTGTACCGTCTGCTTTCACAAGTTCCGGAACGCCCGTTTCATTTTCACTGTTGCGCAGCGCAAACACCGGTGTCAGTGCCACCTGCACATCTCCGCTGCCATAAGCAGGACGTACCACAGTACCGTCCGCCTTGACAACTGCTTCGTTGTCGGATTTCCAGCCAACCAGAGAAAGTCCATTTATAGTTTTGTATGGCACCCCCCCTAGTTCCAAATCTTCAGTAATATTATTTGCTGCCGCATTTGTGCCTTTGATGTCATCAAACTTAGCTGCCGCCGCCCTTGCTTTTACCGCAAGCTGTTCTTCTACCGGCTGCCATGTTTTCATATAATCAAACTCTAACATTTTGTAGGGTTTTGTACCTGTTGTTGCCCATCGAGAGGAAACCA
>CATIYX010000017.1 GCA_949739095.1 uncultured Clostridia bacterium
TCTACCCCCAACAACAGTAATTCTCGTTCTTCATTCCAGTTTATATCAGG
Organism: uncultured Clostridia bacterium; assembly: GCA_949739095.1. Classification (GTDB taxonomy): domain Bacteria; phylum Bacillota; class Clostridia; order RUG12999; family RUG12999; genus JAAWTG01. The sequence goes on from CATIYX010000017.1 coordinate 51, forward strand.
AAACATACGCTCAAATTGTCCTGCGCTTATTTGACATACCAATACACCATTTTTTTCTGCCGCCTCCATCGGAATGGACTGCAGATACATCACATCCCCATTTTGGTTTTTACACAACCGTTGTACATGTGGCTGCTGCATAAATGCTTTCCATGCCGCATAGTCCGCATTTTCCGGCAAAATTCCTTCCGGCAGAAATTCATGATAGGCGCTTTGCATACGGTTTGCACCATCATAGTCTACCATCATTTCCTGTGCAATATCATAAATAGAAATATGGTCTACATTTTGGTTATTGGCGGAGATTGTACTGATTGCCTGACGCAAATTCTGCTGGTTCAATGCTTGATTTGTACCATTATTTTGGAGTGCCGCACCAATCTCTTTATCTAGAGACACACGGATGCCAAGTTTATCCAAATCATTCTTCAGCGTATGGCAGGTGGTATTCATGGTAGAGAAGGCTTCCCTGTTTGCTTTAGTAATTTCCTCCTGCACAATGCTTTTCGCCACCATTGTCATAACAAATGCAAACAACATAAATAGCAATACAAATGTCACATAGGAAATCAGCCAGGTATGGTACGGTTTCTTTTTGCCCTGCCAAAACAATTGCATTCCGTTTCCTCCTATTCCAAATCCATCTTTGGTTTGTTCTTTTTATCTGATACTGGCAAAAAAGATAACAGCCATTTTTGCACGTGTAGTCAACGTTTGTCCACTACGCATGGCGCATATTCTGTTTTCTCTCATGCGTCTATTATATCGCCAGATCCACTGTATGTCAATAGTTTCCATTCCATTCTATTCCACACCACGCTATTTAAATAGCGCTGTCCCTACTACTCCCCTAAATGGCAGGGACAATATACTGTGTTATGAAACAGAAAACGGCTGCCGTAGGGCGAGTACGGCAACCGTTTTCTTTAGGGGTGTTATAAAAGATGATTTTATACACTATGTTAGACGGCAAAACGACAAAAAAGTTCCGTTTTCCCCCAGAAAATTTTATTTTTCTCTGCCTGCTTCCTACAGTCACCAACCCCAACCTCCATTCATACACTATATTGAATCCTAAATTAATTTTTTCCGGATTGTATACGAAACGTTTAAAATGGGAGGATGGGAAATCATGAAAAAAATAGCA
>CATIYX010000018.1 GCA_949739095.1 uncultured Clostridia bacterium
GAGAAAAAAGGCGTCACGCTGGACGATACGTTTACGTTTACAGCGAGCTTTGAAGCAGAAGACATGGACGATTTTGGGAAAGATGTGAAATGGCAGTTGCTGAACGTAACGGAATGGGAAGAAGATGGAGTCACGCCCAAGACGACGGTACCGCTGGGAACGGATGCGAATGCGCCGGCAGTGATAGTGCCGGACAGCAGTGGGACCAAAGATAATCCGACGTGTAAAGTACAGGCCCAGCAGTCCACAGATGATGACGACGACATTATATTGAAGATATCGTCGGCGATAGACCCGGCAATTTATGATTATGTACCGATCCAGGTACGGTTGGCGCCATATGACATTGTTCTGCCGGTAGAAAGTATTGTACTGGTATATGGGACCGGAATGAAGAAGACGTATAGTCTGCCGGACAATGTACGAGTGGTACCTGGCAGTGCGGTAGATTATACAATGGACTATGTAAAAACGGTACAAGTGCATGATGAACGAACAGAGGCGGAATTAGATGGAGATAGTAAGAGAACATCGCCGAACGTTATGGTGACAGATAAGGGAATTATAGAGCCGATTCGGTCGGATAAAGAATTCAGTGCGAATTCGTATGATATTGTAACGGTACAAATTCCGCAGACCTTGGCAGGGAAAGACTGTACATTGACGAAGACGTTGAAGGTGTATACGGTAGATGCAGTACCGCCGGAGAATATGTATGTAGAAGTGCGCAACAATGCCGGGATATATAACGACTACATCAAGTTTTCGATTGGGACAGATAAGTCCCAGTTGGAAGTGGGAGACACGTTATATTTGTACCGAGACTTTGCGGATACAGAAGCTGTAGCAAAATATGAAAGTCTGACGGATGTGCAGATAAAAATGCTGTTAGACCCTGGGTATAACGTACCGACGCGGACGGTAGGAAGCGAGACATATGCGCTGAATCCGGCAGGAGGCACGGTAGGATACCAGTTGATTAAGAAAGATGGGACCAGCTACAAGAAAACGCCGGTGATGTATAACCCGAAGGCGTTGAAGCTGAGTGGGTTTATTAAACTGGATGGCAAAGCGTTGACGAAGAGTTCGCATGATGGAATAACGATAACGCTGAGTGACGTAGTGGGGAGCGACGGCAGAGCGGTGTCGACAACGACGCGAGCAGACGGGGTATTGCATGGATATTTTGAATTTGAAGAA
>CATIYX010000019.1 GCA_949739095.1 uncultured Clostridia bacterium
AACGAAAAACGTTCCGGCTGCATAGATTTTAAAAAGAAATACGATTAAAGTGTCAGGGACGGTGCGGAATAAACGCGCGCGCCAAGTTCGCTGTCCAGCATATACAATCCTTTTGCGTCACTGCCGAACAAATCAAAGCGTTTGATTAAATCGTCCGTGTTTTTCTCTTCTTCACACTGTTCTTTCACAAACCAGTCCAAAAACTGCATGGTACGGAAATCTTTCACGCTATATGCAGCATCATAGATGGTGTTAATCAGCGAGGTGACATAGCGTTCGTGCTCCAGCGCGGTTTCCAGCGGCGCACGGAAATTATCATATGATTTTCCGGGTTTCTCAATGGTATCCAGTGTAACTTTTTCGCCGTTGTTCAGCAAATAAGCACGGAACAGCATAGCGTGGTCGCGTTCTTCCTGTGTTTGGATATAGAACCAGTTTTCAAATCCGCCCAGTCCTTCATCAGAGTAGTAATCTGCCATTTCCAGATAGATATAAGCAGAATAGAGTTCTTTATTAATCTGTGCGTTCAATAATTCAGCAACTTTCTTGTCTAACATAAAAGACCCTTCCTTTCTGTATTCAAATAGTGTCATAATACGACTTTATTATAGCAAAAGCTACAAGAAAAATCAAGAGGGAAGTTCAGGTATCTTGATTATTTTTTGCACCGCAGACATGGAACGCGTGTAATGCGACCAGATGTCTTGCGGCAGAAAAAAGAACAAGGGCGTTTCAAACAGATGAGCGTATCTGGTTCCGAGATAACGCCTGAAAACGCTGTTTGCGCGGACGGACGTTCTAATCGTCAAACATAGAAAGCTGTCGGTTTTCGGTGTGTGGCATCTTTTCGCGCATGAGGGCGGAATAGCTGCCGTTCAGCCCATATTGACGCTTGATTTTGTTCACCATCTGATAGAGGCGGTCTTTATAGTCTTTCCCTGCGCTGCCTTTTTTGTAAAGCTGCGCAAGTGGTTCATAAAGTTCAGGAAAAGTCTCCTGTATGAAGGAGAAAAAGACTTGGCGAGTGTTGCCGCGCAAATAGAGCGCGCCAGGCAATACATATCCCACATGGCAGTCCGACGCCTGTGCAAATAATGCGCGAATGTTTGCTTCGTTGTCTGTTAAATAGGGAATAATCGGCATCACATGTAGACCGGTAGAAACATTTGTTTTAGAAAATTCTTTCAGCATGGCAAAACGCTGG
>CATIYX010000020.1 GCA_949739095.1 uncultured Clostridia bacterium
GCAGGAGATGACGCCGGAATCGTTTATTGATGAATCATTGGTAGGCGCGAACTATCCAAACAACGATTACCATGCTATGTATGTTGCGGAAATTCAGGATGTACTGGTGAAAGGCTAGGCACAAGGAAGTCAAACGCATATGGTTTTAACAGGCAAATTTAAGGAAAAACTGCGTTAAAATGCTCGTCAACACGACAGTATTCACTGCGCTTTTGCCTTGTTTTTCACAAAAATTTTCACTGTTAAAACTCTGCGACCCTGCATTTAGAGAAATTTTTCGATTTTTCGATGCGGAGGACGCAGCAAGGCTGGCGCCTTGCAAGGACGACAATTCGGAAAGGCAAAAATTTATCATATGCAGGGCGTATGGGGTTCGACTCCCTTGCGCCTAAAGGGGAGGAAACGAAACAATGGCAAACTATCGGGAGATGAGCGAAGAACAACTGAAAATAGAAAAAGAAAAATTGCAGGCGGCATACAACGCGTTTAAAGCGCGCGGATTGTCGCTGGATATGTCGCGCGGCAAACCGGGCGCAGAGCAACTGGACATTTCCATGGGTATGATGGATGTACTGCATAGCGGCGAAGAACTGCACTGTGAAAGTGGAATCGACTGCCGCAACTATGGATTGCTCAGCGGGATTCCGGAGGCAAAACAAATGCTGGCGGAACTGCTGGACGTATCACCTGAGGAAATTATCATCTATGGCAATTCCAGCTTGAACGTGATGTATGATTCTGTATCGCGCGCTATGACGCACGGCGTGTTGGGAAGCAAACCGTGGTGCAAATATGACAAGGTGAAGTTCCTATGTCCCGTACCGGGGTATGACCGCCACTTTGCTATCACCGAATATTTCGGCATTGAGATGATTCCTGTCCCTATGTCAGAAAACGGTCCCGACATGGATATGGTGGAAAAATTGGTGAGTGAAGATGCGCTCATCAAAGGTATTTGGTGCGTACCCAAATATTCCAATCCACAAGGGATTACATATTCTGATGAAGTAGTACGCCGTTTTGCGCGTTTGAAACCGGCGGCGGATGATTTCCGCATTTTTTGGGACAATGCCTATATGGTGCATGATTTGTATGACGATGGCGATACACTGCTGAACATTATGGAGGAATGCAAAAAAGCGGGCAATCCTGATATTGTGTATGAATTCTGCTCCACCTCGAAAATCAGCTTCCCGGGTTCCGGTGTGGCGGCAGTGGCA
>CATIYX010000021.1 GCA_949739095.1 uncultured Clostridia bacterium
AAAGAATTTTTAAACATAAAGATTCACCTCCGCTAAAAATAAATACTAACCTTTGCACTGTAGCTGATATTGCCTTCTCGCTATCATAATATGCAATGCGACATAAATGGTTACGGCAGAACGAAAAAAAGTTTTTAGTAATGTGATAGGGGAATATAAAAGAGCGGCAGAGAAAGCTGAAACGCTACAAAAAATGACAGTGGATATTTTATCAAAAAAATGATAGACATATTTTGGGAGTTGTGTTACAATGGTAATAAACCATAAGAAAAGTTAGGAAAGAGGTGCAGATATGCGGGCGGTTATTACAGTTATCGGAAAAGATAAAACAGGAATTATTGCAAAAACAAGTATGTTGTTATATCAGGAGAATATCAATATATTAGATATCTCACAGACGATTATGCAGGAGCTATTTACAATGGTGATGTTGGTAGACCTTTCCGGGGCGGAAGCGGCATTTGAGTCAGTTACTGCAAAACTGGAAACGCTGGAAAAGGAATTGGGTGTTTCCATTCGGATACAGCATGAAGATTTGTTTCAGTCCATGCATCGAATTTAATATATTTGTTATAGAAATAAAAAAATTGCAACCGCAAAATGCGACTATCCGCATTTTGCGGTTGTAAAACGTTACAAAGGAGGCGGTAGTATATGCTGAGCAACCGTGAAATTATGGAAACCATTCATATGATATCAGATGAAAATCTGGATATCCGAACGATTACAATGGGAATATCTTTGCTCGACTGTTGCAGTGAGAGCATGGAAACCATGCGACAGAAAATTTTTGATAAAATTGCGAAAAAAGCGGAATACTTAGTAGAGACAGGGGAAAAAATTGAACGGGAATATGGAATCCCGATTATTCATAAACGAATCGCTGTCACGCCCATTTCGCTACTTGCGGCAAATGCGGCAGGGGAAAGTACGGCGCTTGCGCTGGCGATGGATGCGGCGGCAAAACAGACGGGCGTCAATTTCATTGGCGGCTATTCCGCATTAGTGCACAAAGGATATACGGCGGGAGATGAAAAAGTGATTCGGTCTCTGCCGCAGGTGCTGAAGGAAACAGAGCGCGTTTGTGCCAGCGTGAACGTTGGGACGACTAAGGCGGGAATTAATATGGACGCGGTGCGCGAAATGGGAGAAATGGTTAAAGCGGTTGCGGAGGCAACCAAAGAGCAGGATTCCTGTGGATGCGCTAAATTAGTGGTATTCACCAATGCGGTGGAGGACAATCCGTTTA
>CATIYX010000022.1 GCA_949739095.1 uncultured Clostridia bacterium
AGCGCCGCCGTTGGCATCATGCGCGCCTGCAGCGCGCATGTTTTCAACTGCACGCTGCAACGATTGTTCCGCTGTCGCCTGTACACGTGCATCTAACGTTAAAATCGCCTTATCCCCTGGCACCGCTGCAACTGACCCTGCCACAACAACACCATCGTCTGTGGTATTATATTGAATACTGTCTCGCCCATCTTCTCCACGCAAGTATTTTTCCAAATATTTTTCAATACCATCTTTTCCAATCAGGTCATTCATACTATATCCTTGATCTTTAAGCGTTTCATATTCCTCTTTATAAATACTCCCCACATTTCCCAGCAAATGTGCTCCTAATGTCTCATTCGGATAACTCCGTACCGGTTCGCTCACGATAACTACATTTTCAAATTGTTTGTTGTTCTCTTTTATCATGGATATAATTTCCATGTTGACATTTTTCATCATCGTAAAAGAGTTGCGGGAATTAAACAACTTCTGCACCATATCATAACGTACACCGGCGATTTTCCGCACTATCGTTTCATCATATAATTCCGTATTAATTTCATAATTAGAAATCAGTTTTTCCATCGCCTGCTGCGCTGTTGCTGTTTCCTCTATTTTGTTATCTTTTTTCCATTTTGCAAGCTTGTCCGCATCAGTTAACGTGCCGGTAAACGCATAGGGTTGTGCAGAAACCGGCAGCTCATCCTCATAAACCATTCCTTTGCTCTCGAATACAGACAACAAACGATAAATCAAACTGTTTATTTCTTCATCTGTTTGTCCAACATGGTTGATAATCACGTTATATGCCGTATTGTTAGTTACCAATACATTTCCGTACCGATCTACAATTTCGCCGCGTGGTGCTTTAATCGGCGTTGATTTATACATCCGCTTGTCCGACATTGTCGCATAGTATTTGCCTTTTACCAGTTGCAAATTGGCAAGCGGCAAAAGGAGTGCCACCAGCAGCACCCCTATCATAATATTCATGATATTTAAGCGGTTTTTAAAAAACTCTTTGATTTTTTTCCACAAATCTATCACACTTTCCTTTACGCTATCTCATATCTCCGGTAAA
>CATIYX010000023.1 GCA_949739095.1 uncultured Clostridia bacterium
ACCTTTCGGAATGGGGCGTTGCTTCGTCTGGCATTGACACATACGTCTTATGCCAATGAAAAGCGTCAGACGCATTTGCAAAGTAACCAGCGTCTGGAATTTCTGGGTGATAGTGTGCTTTCGGTTGTGGTAAGCGACTATATATATAAGAAGTTTCCGAATATGCCGGAGGGAGAGCTTACGAAAGTGCGCGCCAGCGTAGTGTGTGAAGCAACTTTGGCAAAATGTGCCGCGGCACTGCATTTGGGTGAACGGTTGTATTTGGGACGCGGTGAGGAACAGACGGGCGGACGTGCGCGCGAGTCTGTTTTGGCGGACGCGTTTGAAGCGGTTCTGGCGGCGATTTATTTAGACGCTGGTATGCAGCAGGCGCAGCAGTTCGTTCTGCATCATTTGGAACCATATATCACGCCGCACTTAGTGGATGAACTCAATACAGACTATAAAACGGTGTTGCAGGAGTTGGTGCAGCAAACGCCTGACCATACCATCCATTATGAAATCCGTGATGAGAGTGGTCCCGACCATGATAAGACCTATCAAATTGCAGTGTTGATAGATGAAAATGAATATGGATGCGGCACGGGCAAAAGCAAAAAACGCGCGGAACAAAACGCGGCGCGGCAGGCAATTGATGCGTGGAAACGAAAATAAATTATCGAAGAAGTAAAATAATTAAATCATAAAAACCGCGGGTTGTACCCCAGAGGGGTATACCCGCGGTTTTTATATAAGAAAAGGAGAAATGTCCATGCGTCACTATAATATTCCCATTTTTGTGCCGCATCGCGGCTGCCCGCATGATTGTGCATTCTGCAATCAAAAGCAAATCACAGCAGCGCAGATGGAACCAGACGCAGTGCAGACAAAGAAAATCATAGAGCAGGCACTGGAGACTATACCGCAAAGCGGTGTAGTGGAAGTGGCATTTTTTGGCGGCAGTTTTACAGGGATTCCAGTTCAGACGCAGCGCGCATTGCTGGATGTAGTACAGCCTTATCAGGAAACGGGACGTGTACAGGGTATCCGCCTGTCTACCCGTCCCGACTACATTAATGAAGAAATTTTGCACATGTTGCGAGAATATCATGTCACGAGCATTGAACTGGGTGTGCAGTCCATGAGGGATGAAGTATTACGGAAAAACGGACGTGGACATACAGCGCAACAAGTACATATTGCCAGCCGTTTGATACAAAAAATGGGATTTTCTCTGGGACTGCAAATGATGGTGGGGCTGGACGGTTCCACA
>CATIYX010000024.1 GCA_949739095.1 uncultured Clostridia bacterium
GTCGGTGACGGTGGATTCTACAGATTCCGACGCGTTTGGTGACACGGCGGCATATGGCGCAGCGCTGTTGCGATATACCGGCGCGTATTTTTGGGCGGAGTCGGTTTGCGGTTCTGCCGTATCCGCCGCTTGCGGTATGGAGGAAGGCATAGTTTCTGTAGAAAATATAGATGACTGCGTGTCCTGCACAGGAAGTAGAAAATCAGAAAGGCGCATTTGTGTGCACAACAGCAGAAGCAGACAGGCAACCATGTTGGCGCAGACCATGTAATGACGCCTGTGCGTAGGACGTGCCACTTTGGCTTTTGCCGCTGCTTGTCGGCGAATGCGCTCTTTCAGCGTGTCCGGCATGACGACTTGGTTCATGGATTCTTTATAAGAGCGCATTGTCGTAGTCCTCCTTTAATTGGTCTTTCAGCGCTGCACGCGCACGGTGCAGCAGTGAGCGAACAGTTGCTTCTTTTTTCTGTATCAATGGTGCAATTTCTGCTGTGGAATAGTCTTCATAATAGAACAGATAAACCGCCAGACGCTGCATGGTAGGCAGTGAAAGAACCGCTTGCAAAACGCCGCTGTCCGCATCGGGACAGTCCTGATACGGCAGCGTATCGCTAAGCGCGCCGGTTTTGGTATGCCAAAAACTTTTCAGGCGGTTTTTACTCAAATTAATCGTGACGCGCAGCAACCACGCTTTTTCGTGCGCCGTACTTTCAAAGGACGGGCGGGCGGACAAAAGTTTTAAAAATACGTCCTGTGCCACGTCTTCGGCGTCCATTTTATTTTTGGTGTAAGAAAACGCTACCCGATACACCATATCCCCATAGGCGTCCAGGTATTTGTCAAGCAGTTCATAAGCGTGCGCGGACACGTTGTCATTCCCCCTCTTTTGTGTGGTGGTCTCCAAAGGGACAGGTTGACGAGAATCAAATGTATAATGGGTTTGATTCTGTATAGATACCCTCTCTTGTAAGGCGTGCGTGCCTTTGTTCATTGATGGTACGAAGAAGGAGACTGAGTCTGGCAAAGAAAAAACGCAGTCAATCGAATCGCTGCCATTTCTGTGCCTACAGCCCCCTTTTCGTTTGGTAGCTTGCATGAAATCAATATATGCAGGGCATCTCTGCCTGCTGGTATGTACAAAGCAGAAGGAGTTGCCTCCTGCCTGAGACACTTCTTTTCTATTTAGACGCTATATGGGGTGGAATTGGTTCCCATTTTTGCGCCGCTGCGCGGAAAATAGAGGGAACAAGGGCAGTCCCGCGCGACTGCCCCAGTCCAAATAGGGATGAAAGGGA
>CATIYX010000025.1 GCA_949739095.1 uncultured Clostridia bacterium
CAACTCACAGACATGGGTGCACAGTGTGATGAAATTTCCATGCCCATCACAGACTATGCACTTCCGGCGTATTACATCATTTCTTCCTCCGAAGCAAGTTCTAACCTGGCGCGCTATGATGGTGTGAAATATGGTTTTAGGGCAGAGAAGTTTGATGATTTAACAGATATGTATTTTAAAACGCGTGACGAAGGATTCGGCGATGAAGTGAAACGCCGTATTATGCTGGGAACCTATGCACTGTCCAGCGGATACTATGACGCGTATTATAAAAAAGCGCAGCAGGTGCGCACCATGATTAAACAAGGGTTTGACAAAGTGTTTGAGACTTATGATATGATTGCTAGCCCTGTTTACCCAACCACAGCATTCGGCATTGGCGAAAAAACAGATGATCCTGTGAAAATGTATGCCGGAGACCTGTGTACGGTTTCGGTGAATATTGCAGGACTACCGGGGATTTCACTGCCTTGTGGATTTGATGATAAGGGACTGCCGATTGGACTGCAGCTCATTGGCAAACCGTTTGGTGAAGAAACATTGCTCCGTGCAGCACATACATTCCAGTGTGCGACAGATTATCATAAAGGAGGTGCGCAGGCATGAGCGAATATGAAGCGGTCATAGGAATTGAAATGCACGCCGAGTTGTCTACCAAAACAAAGATTTATTGCGGCTGCAAAAATGAATTCGGCGGAGAAATTAATACACATTGTTGCCCTGTCTGCACAGGGATGCCGGGTACGTTGCCGGTGCTCAATGAAAAAGTGGTGGAATATGCCGTCAAAGCAGGCTGTGCACTGAATTGTTCTATTGCGAACTTAAGCAAACAGGACAGAAAAAACTATTTTTATCCTGATTTGCCCAAAGCGTATCAGATTTCACAGTTTGATATTCCGCTGTGTGCGGATGGATATGTAGACATTCCGTTGGAAAGCGGAACCAAACGTATTGGCATCACGCGTATTCATATTGAAGAAGACGCAGGAAAATTGCTGCATGACGCTTCGGATACGGATTCTTTGGTGGATTTCAACCGTTGCGGCGTGCCGCTGATTGAAATTGTGTCGGAGCCTGATTTGCGCTCCAGCGAAGAAGCAAGAGTCTATTTGGAAACCTTGCGTTCCATTTTGCAATATATTGACGTATCCGACTGTAAAATGCAGGAGGGGTCTATCCGCTGTGATGTCAATGTATCTATTCGACCCAAGGGTCAAAAGGAATTTGGCGTGCGCAGCGAGATGAAAAATGTCAACTCCTTCCGTGGTGCGATTCGCGGTATTGAATATGAAATTGCGCGGCAGACCGCTTTGCTGGAAGCGGGC
>CATIYX010000026.1 GCA_949739095.1 uncultured Clostridia bacterium
ACATCATCAGGAACCAGCTGCCCTTTGTCGATATATTCTTTTGCCAGCTTTCCGGCAGGCGTCATTTGCTCCATCGCCTTTCGGAAAATTGCACCGGTAGAAATAGTCGGAATCTGGTAGCGCTCTACCAATTTTTCCGCCTGTGTTCCTTTTCCGGCTGCCGGCGGGCCTAATAATAAAAGTTTCATATCGTCCCCTCTGAATCTTTTCAATATCGTCCTCTTTCGTATAAGAAGTTTTCCTTATTCGAGGAATCCTTTGTAATGACGCATCATAAGCTGAGATTCCAACTGACGGTAGGTTTCCAGTGCAACACCAACCAAAATCAGCAGAGAAGTTCCACTAAATCCAATGGAAACATTGCTTCTGGATGCTAACATCGGCAGCACTGCAATGAATGCAATAAAGATGGAACCCATCACAGTAACGCGATTCATTACGCGGGAAATATATTCGCTGGTCGGACGTCCCGGGCGGATACCCGGAATAAATCCGCCGTTTGCTTTGATGTTGTTTGACATTTCAATCGGATTGTACATCATCGCTGTGTAGAAGAATGTGAAGAAGATAATCAGGATGAAGTACAACACTGCATAAAACCAGGAAGTAGGTCCAATGAATTTCAAAAATCCAGCCAACCAGCTTCCGTCTTTTGCGCCGCCGAACAGCTGCGCAATCGTTGATGGGAATGCCATCAGCGAGGACGCAAAGATAATCGGGATAACACCAGCCATCGCCACTTTAAACGGGATGTGGGTGCTTTGTCCGCCATACATTTTTCTGCCAACAACGCGTTTTGCATATTGTACCGGAATTCTGCGTTCTGCATCGTTCATCAATACCACCAGCGCGAATACTGCCAAAACGGCTACGATGATAACAACGCCAATCAGCCAAGACATTGTTCCGCCCTGCACGGCAACGATAAACTGCTGAATCATGCTCGGTACACGTGTCACGATACCGGTAAAGATAATCATTGAAATACCATTGCCAACACCTTTATCGGAAATCTGTTCTCCAATCCACATCAGAAATGCAGTTCCTGCTGTGAGCGAAATCACAATTGTTGCAAAACTCATGAATCCCGGATTAGATACCAGACTGCTGTTTACCAGACCAACATAGATACCGGACGCTTGAATGAACGCCAGAATCACGGTACTGTAGCGTGTCCATTTTTCAATGATTTTTCTGCCTTCTTGTCCTTCTTTTGCCAGGCGTTCCAGAGCCGGAATCGCTACTGTCAAAAGCTGAATAATAATGGATGCCGTTACATACGGCGTAATACTCATAGCAAAGATAGATGCATTTTCCAGCGCACCACCGCCG
>CATIYX010000027.1 GCA_949739095.1 uncultured Clostridia bacterium
AAAATGGGCAAAGTGTATAGAAAATCTCTGTGACAAAACCTATACGTTATGAAATCGGACATGATTTTTTGATATATCAAATAAAAAATTTTACATAAAAATGCGTCTGCAAATTATGCAGACGCATTTTATAATATGAAGAAGTTTACCAAACATCAGTTTCCGGCTTGATTCTCCCTGCGGCACATCCGCCGATAAACCAAAATACCGATAAGACTCATGGTAGCGGTCACAGCAAACACAACAACGGCAAACACATAATTTTGCACTCCCAGAGCATGTCCGCCCATAGTGGACGAAATGACAGAGGGAATTCTTGCCACGCTTGAAATCAGCAAAAATGTTCTAAGTTTCATTGGCGTAAGTCCAATAAAGTAGGTGATAATGTCCTTAGGTGTTCCAGGGATGAAAAACAGCAGAAATACCAACAGGTTCAGTCGCCTACTGTTTTGAATGAATTTCAGAGACTGGATTTTTTCGCGTGAAATGAAGGCTTCCACCATTTTATAACCAAACAATTTTGTAAATCCATAAATAATGGCGGAACCAACTGCCACACCAACCAAACACAACAGCATACCTGGAATTGCCCCAAAGGCATATCCCGCACCGATTTCCACCACCTCGCCCGGTATGACGGCAATTACGACCTGGAGACACATGATAGCAACAAATGTTACATACCCCAGTATCCCCTGACCATCTATCCATATGCGGAACCGTTCCGGGTCTGCCACCAATTCCAAAAGTGGCTTTGCATAAAAGCATACCACCCCGAACAGCGTACATAGAAGCGCAAAAGAAATGCCGCTGATGATTTTCCGCCGCCGCCGATATTGTTTTTCATCTGATTTCATTTTTTCTCTCGCCCTTAAAGTCATTTCCAATGCACACACCTCCTGCCGCTTCTCGGCTGTCTCCCGTTTATTTGTCTCTTAGTATACCTGGTCTCCATTAATATTTTGCCAATATTTTATTAAATTTTCCTTAATTTTTTGTGATATGGCATATTTAGTATAAAATCTATCTTGAATGACATTTTTATACAAAAAAAGAACCGGCAAAAATGTCGGTTCTTTTATAAGATATCAACCCTACAGGTTCACGCTAATCTGCCACTGCCTCTTGGTGTTTCGTTTCATATTGCTGTTTCAGCATCATGTCCTTGACCTTCATCAAACGAATTTGTGTGCTGCGTTCATTTTCATCCAGCTTCATGGTAATATATTTGATTTTGTCCAGATAATCCGGAATCATAACGTGTTCCAGCGCATTCACGCGGCGGCGCGTTTTCTCGATTTCCCCCGCCATGAGTTGACAGGCTTTTTCCACCTC
>CATIYX010000028.1 GCA_949739095.1 uncultured Clostridia bacterium
CCCATACAACAAAAACTCCCTTATCTGCTGTACGTTCATCCGCCTTTTCACTTCTTTGATGTTGTCCATTCTTACACGTCCTTTCTTAATCTTTTATTTTTCTACTAATTAAGGTAACCTTATCCTGATTTTGACTTCGCAGTTTATTTTTACATCTTAATATCCTGAATTGTATATCTTACAGATATATATTACATCATTTTTGTTGTAAAACAAGGTATTATATATATCTTTATGGTAAAATATCTTTGAGGTGAAGAATGATGTATCGTCGTATCAGAGATTTACGTGAAGATAAAGATTTAACGCAACAACAAATGGGTGAAATATTACATTGCACCACCAGAACATATGGTAATTATGAATGCGGAAATGTGAATATTCCAAATGATATTCTGATTAAACTTGCTGATTTTCATGGTGTGAGTGTGGACTATCTACTTGGCAGGACAAACAAAATGCATGAATAAGAAAGGAGATTTCATATCGAAATCTCCTTTTTTCTATAGTAGTCCGTTTTCGATTACTTACCGTAGAACGCTAAAGCTACAACAAGCAAAAAAAGCCTTCCCGCCCGCAGGCGGGCCGTTTGTGGGGTCTGGGGCGAATCGGAACGCCCCAGCGTTTTTGGTACTTTTTAGCGTTAAAAAGTACATATCAGTCACGCAAGTGACTGGTATCATCTCCCCGAAATGGGAAATGCCTTCGCTCAGAAAAGTTTTTTGGGTAACCATGCTCCAAAAAGTACAATCCGGTCGCGGTAGCGACAAGGATAATCATGCTTCCGCTGTTGCCAATCATCAAAACCGCGGACATACCCTCTGGGGCACGCGTGTGCCGCGGTTTTTATACATCTCTAAACTTACCGGGTGTCAGTCCCGTGACGGACTTAAATGTGCGTGTGAAGGTTTTGCTGTTGGTAAATCCGCATTGCTGGGCAATGGCGTTCACCGTTTCGCCGCTTTCTTTCAACAGCGTTTTTGCCGCGTCAATGCGCACTTCCTTAATAAAATCATAAAGTCCATGCCCTGTTTTTGTTTTAAACGCGTTGGACAAATAAGTCGGATGGAAC
>CATIYX010000029.1 GCA_949739095.1 uncultured Clostridia bacterium
AAGAGGAGGAAAAAACATGAAAGGGAAAAGCATAATTAAGCTTGTAGGAATGCTTCTCATCATCGGTATTATGATTTTTGTTGCGGCATTTGGCGTAACATTGGGAAGCTGGAAAATTAATCCTGCAATGAATGGCATCAAAAAGGGATTGGATATTGCGGGCGGTTCGTCTATTCAGTATGACGCAGATGCAGATTCTATCACAGACGAACAGAAGGACACCGTGGTTTCTATTTTGAGAACACGACTGACAGAACAAGGATATACGGAAGCGAATGTACAGAGCCAAGGAGACAAACGGTTCTATGTTGAAATTCCATCTGTTTCCGACCCGCGCGAAGCGGTAGAGCTGCTGGGCAAAACAGCGCAATTGTCTTTCACAGACCCGGACGGCACTGTGATTATGACAGGAGACGATGTGGATACGGCGAGTGCGAAATATGACCGACTCAGCGAAACATCTGCGCCGGAAAATTATGTAGAATTAAAATTGAAAGATTCCGGTGTGGAGAAATTCTCTGAAGCAACCGGGCGTTTGGCAGGACAGGCAGAGGGTCAGAACTACATTGCTATTATGTTGGATGACCAAGTTGTTTCCAGTCCGCGTGTGCAGACACAGATTACTGATACGACTTGTATCATTTCAGGTAACTTTACAGTAGAAAGTGCTCGGGAGCTGGCAGGGTTGATTCGTGCAGGACAACTGCCGTTTAAGCTAACAGAAGTCGGCGTGAGTAGCGTTGGCGCAACACTGGGAGAAACTGCGTTCAACAACAGTATTTTGGCAGCGTTTATCAGCTTGATTTTAATCATGCTCTATATGCTTGTTTTCTATCGTCTGCCGGGCTTGGTATCCGCAATTGCGCTGGCATTTTACACGGCGCTGACAGTATTGCTGCTGGGCTGGTTTAAGGTGAATCTGACATTGCCCGGTATCGCAGGTATTATCCTATCTATGGGTATGGCGGTCGATGCGAACGTTGTTATCTTTGAACGCATCATAGATGAACTCAAGCTTGGCAAAACATTGAGGGCGTCTGTGGAATCCGGATTCCACCGTGCGATTGCAGCGGTTGTGGACTCCAATGTGACGACAGTGATTGCAGCGGCAGTGCTGCTGTGGCTGGGTTCCGGAACTGTGAAAGGATTTGCAGTGACCTTACTGATTGGTGTATTAGTCAGTATGTTTACAGCAATCGTCATTACGAAATTCCTGCTGGTGCAACTGGTCCAACTGAATGTGAAGAACAGAAAATTATATGGAATAGGTGTAAAATAAGAAAGGAGGTGCTGTTAAAATGGAACGCAAGTTTAGTATTATGAAAAATTATCCGAAATTTCTTTG
>CATIYX010000030.1 GCA_949739095.1 uncultured Clostridia bacterium
GTTCCCTAACGCATTGGTCTGCGTGAGGACGTTGCCCATGTGGTCATAGGTCGCCGTGGTGGTGTTACCCCAGCCGTTGGCGTTGGCGCGGGCATCCTTTGCAGCTATGACATTTTTGAGATTGTCATATTCATAGGTCGTCGTCAGGATTTCCCCTGCCGTCTTTGCTTCCTCTTTCACCTTGCGGTCGCGCAAGTCGTAGGTTTCCACCTTTGTTACAGGGTCGTTCAAAGTCTTTGCGGAGATACTTCTGCCGGTTGTAGTGTACGCATAGGTATAGTCTGCGCCCGTGACGGTTTCTCCCGCCGCGTTTTTCACGCGTACCGTTGCCGTAGTACCGTCGGGGTTGTAGGTCGTTTCTTCGGTTGTATAATCGGAAGCATTTTTCATGGTGGTTTTCTTCACTTGCTGACCAATGCTGTTGAACTCATAGCTTTCCAGCGTCTTCCAGCCCGCGTCATAGAGCAGCACTTGTTCAATCTGTCCCAGCGGATCAAACCTGGATTTGGTCTGCGTTCCGTTTTCGTCTGTGTAGGTCACTTCGTTTGCCGGAATGTTATAGGATAGCTGCCGTGTAGTACCGTCCGCAAACGTTGCTTTGGTTGGGCGATTCATAGCGTCATAGGTATAGGTGGTGGTGTTGCCGTTAGGATCTGTCACGGTTTTCACGTTGCCCAGCGCGTCATAGACCGCAGTATATCCAATTTCTGCTTCCATGTTGCCGTCCGCGTCCTGCACATTTTCCACATAGCTGTGCAGCGACCATGTCGCGTCATCGTTGTAGGTATAGTCCGTTTTCAGCGTCACGGTTTCATCGTTTTCGTCCAGCACACCATCACCGTTGGTATCGTTTTCCCACATTTGTTTTGCTATGACGTTACCATACTCATCATAGGTGAATTTCGTTTTGGATTTTATTTCGCCGTTGACTTTCACAACGGATGTGTCAATGGATTTCTTGTCCTCTGTGAGCTTGTTTTCCTGCACAACCGTGGTGTTTGCATCCTGCTTATAGGTCGTTGTCAGTGGTAGGTTATAGGTTAAGTCATAGGTACTGTCCGTCACAAAACCATTTTCTGTTGCTTTCGTGACGTTGGCGTGATTGTCATAGACATATTCCATCTTTTGCACCATTTTGCCCCGTGTTGTTACCTTTTGGCTTTTCACTCGTCCATAGGAATAGGTCAATTCTGTTTTTTGCTCTACTGTGCTTCTGTTTTTGTTTTCCACTGTTATTTTCTGGTCTTTATTATTATAAGTATCCACTTTCAGGTAACCATCCGCTGTCCGTGTTGCCGTCCCGGTATGTGTATAGGTGTCTCTCAAATTTGGAATTCCTTCACTTGGATGGTCATAGGTATACGTATATTGATTCACAGTTTTCCCGTCTGATTTGTCATAACGTTCCGCGAGAACATATTTACTCTTGGAAAAACTGTTTATTGTATGTCGTGTATTCCAGCGCCGGAATGTATAACGGGTACTTAAGCCGGTAGGATAAGTAATTTCATCAATCGTATAGGTATCTTCACTTTCTACATTCCCGCCGATTCCATAAGAAACAAATTCCGCGCCGCCGTTATAGTCTCGTGCATTATATTGCGCTTCTTCATATGTCCGCTGCTTTTTACTGGAACGGTAAGTTGTGGTTCCATCCACAGTCGTTACCTTCAAATAGTAGGTATCGTCCACGGTAAGCTTTTCTTCCGGATCTACCGTACCATTGTTCATCTGAACGCGTGAATAGACAATACTGCGTTGTTCGCCTGTATCCGGATCCGGATATAGAATCTGCGAGACATAACCTTTTTGGAACAGTACAGTAATTACCCTGCCATAGGTATCCGTGATGAGAATCTGTTGTTCACCTGTTGCATCCGTCCCATAGGTATAGGTAATTCGGTTACCATATTTATCCTCCATAGCTTGGATACTGGCACTGCCCAGTCCTAATGGAGAATCATCTTTAAAGTAGAGCTTGCGTCCATCCGGTTCGGTGATGATTTTGCTATAGGTAATGCCGTTTTCCGTGATTCCGTCTACAGAAGCATATTGTATTGATATGCCTGCAGCTTTGTTTGTATCACTGGAAATATGTGCTCCGTCAGCATACCACACACCGTCTTTTTTATGTCCGTCTGTGCTAATCGTAAACATATTGCCGCGGCTGTCGGTCGCAATTCCTTCACGAATAAAATAATACGTATTAAAGTCTAAATCATAGGAATCAAAATACATTTCCGGAAAATTAATACGCCATCCATGACCGATCGGCATCTCGGAACGTGTCTGGTCCTGTCTATAGGAAAAAAGTGCTCCCACTATGTAGATGGTGATTGGCTCCGCCGTCTTCACTCGCACATAGCATTTAGAACCTGTTTCTTTCTGAATGCTGTGGTATTCATAATAATATCGCCCCTGATCGTCATGCCGCTGCATCTTTTCCATATCGTCACGTGCATAAAACTGCTCCGGTGCAAAGTGCAGCATTTCCTCTTCTGTACGAAATAGCACACGAATCGTTTCGCTAGAACCCTGCAGCTGATAGAGATAGGCTTTACCGCATCGCGCTCTCTCACTGAGCTGTCTATTTGTTATAATGTTTGTGCCTCTGGAAGAATCGCTATTATAGGAACGGCTAATAACAACATCCAGTCCGTTTTTTCCCGGAAGCTGTAAATCAACTTGGGTCAAATTCAGTGTGCCGCCAGATGTATCTACTGTTTCCTGCGAACGCTGTCCCGAAGAATATGGCGCAGTATACTGAACACCAAAGGTATCTTTATGAATTTCTTCATAATCCAACACGCTGTTGCTGGTAGCAGCCTGTACACTCAGTGCGGCAAACAGCAAAAACATAGAACCCAAAGCGCCTGACATGATTAGTTTTTTGATGATATTTTTCATTCAATCCACCCCCTTTACTGTTTGATTTCTTCAGCTATAGAGCGTCCCGTATATTGTGTTTCCATAGCAGCATTCAGTATTTCCGCAGTGTCATATCCTTCTGCCTGCAACGCTTCCACTTGCTGCAAATCGACCTGCTGTGCTTCCAACTGCTGCATGAAAAATTGCTCTTGAGACTCCTGTGCAAGCGCTTCTTCCCCAGTGAGTGCATATAGTCCGGCTGCTTTCAGACGCTTTAATTCGTCACATACCAAATCTGTATGATAGGTTGTCACTGTGTCACGAACCCCCTCTTTCCCCTGCACTAACATATCCAGCCACTGTTCTAGAGTCCGGTTACTGCGGGTAGATAAAAAGACCGACTGTAAAATAAAATCGCTGTCCTCTATCGTTTGATAAGCCGCTTTTTTGCCGCTTGGCAAATCGAAAGGCATATTTATGCCGACAAACACTTCAGAAATAATGGTAAACCAATCTTTTCCATGTTCACGTTTGGAAAGGATTTCTTTTATCGTATAGACGTCCTTCCGGCTCAATTCATCCGCCGAAAGAATATCTTCCCGTGTCAATCCTTTTTCCTGATAGTCCGCCACTTCCTGAACAGTCAATCCGCTTTTTCCTGTCAAGCTGTCATATACATTATCTACCCAGTTTCGCATTTGTTCCATGTCTGGCGTATATGCTCTTGCAAGCTGTTCTAACAGTGATAAATCTGCGTTTGTTGTTGTCCAAAATTTATATGCTGTTAGCACTGCATCAAAATCTGTATCCTGATTCAGCAAATCTGCAAGTAGCCAAATTTCTGTCTGCGTCGGTTGATAGACTATTTTCATCCGTGCGTATTCGTCCACTTTTTCATAGAGTTCTTCCCCTTCATAGCGATTCGCTAAATAGGTATAGATAGGGTCGTTCATCTCTCCCACTGCCGCACTGCGTTGCGCTGTGAGCTGTACCCCCGGTTCCTGCACCTCCGGTCTGGAAATCGCCCCATAGGTTCCGGCTGCAGCGGCAGTGATAGCAGTTGCTGCTATAACAATCCCAATGATGATACTCTTTCTATGTCTTTTCATATGTATGCTCCCCCTTCCGTCATTGCAATGTAATCGTCGTCATAATATTTCGTTTGGCACGGAACTTGAGTATCGTCGCTACACCGCTCCAATAGGTATAGCTTCCCATATTCGGCGTGAGTTGGAACTTCAGTGAGCCGGGTATGATTTCCGTAATGTTCATATTGCTGCCCGCTACCGGTCCAATCACCAAATCCCGCTGGAGTGTCGGAGCATAAGCGTCAATTAACTCTAAATCATTTGCGTTATAA
>CATIYX010000031.1 GCA_949739095.1 uncultured Clostridia bacterium
ACGGAACAATCAGCAAGGAACAATGTGTAGTGCTGCCGCAGGAAAAGACGGATATTTACGGAAAAGAACACTATGAGCGCATACCTGTTTGCGGCAGAAGCGTGATTTGGAGCTATGTTGACATACCGGCAGAGACAAAAGGCGGAAGCTATAGCGGGACAATACAATTTTTGCTGGATGGAGAAACTGTTTGCAACAAAAAAATTCAAATCAGCGTAGATACTGCCGCCGCAAAAAATAAAGCACAAGACTATCCGGAGACGTTTTCACGGCTGCATTGGTTCAACTCTAAAACTGCGCAGGAAGGTGGTGTGACGGCGCCTTATACGCCGGTGCAGGCAGAAGGACGGACAGTGCAGGTGCTAGGGCGCGGCGTAACGGTAGGCGAATATGGACTGCCGGAGCGTGTATATACGCAATTTAATGACAGGATTCAAACAGATACGGACAGCCATCAGGAGCTGCTGAGAGAAGGAATGTCGTTCTCAGTGAAGACTTGTGACGGTGCGGAGCGCATGTTTCCGGTAAACTATACAGACAGTATGGTGGAAGAAGCCTATCAATTTACGGGCAAAAATGGGATGAATGATTTCCGCGTTGAAGTGAATGGACGGGTAGAATTTGATGGATATTGCTATTTTGATACGGCATTTACGGCACTGAAAAAAACGCGGGTAACGGATATTGCCCTGGAAATTCCGTTCGCGTTGGAACAAGACGCTTATTTCATGGGGCTGGGAAACCGTGGCGGAAAAATGCCGCAAGAAATAAATTTTCGGTGGGGTGAGAAGGTACATCAAGATAGTTTTTGGATAGGCTATCCTAATTGCGGTGCGCGTTTTCAGTTCATGGACGAAACTTATGTGCGTCCCCACGTGAATATTTATTATCACTATCAGCCGCTGCGGTTGCCGGACGGCTGGTATAACGGCGGGCGGGGCGGAATTTATATTGGCGCGGACCGCCATGCGCGTATCTATAGCGGAGAACGGACTTTTCAGCAGGGCGAAACAGTGCATTTTTGCTTTTCCATGCTGGTAACGCCACTGAAACCAATCGATACCAAAACGCATTTTGCATCGCGGTACTATCAGACTTATGGCTGTGGGGATCCGCAAATTTGGCTGGACGAAATGAAAAAAACAGGAGCAAATGTGCTGAATATCCATCATGGAACAGACCTCAATCCATATATCAACTATCCGTTCTATGAGACGGAAGCGCTAAAAAATTTTGTGGCAGAAGTGCATAAGCTGGGCGGAAAATGTAAGATTTATAACACCGTGAGGGAGTTGTCGACAAAAATCAAAGAACTGCCGGTGCTGCAATCGCTGGGAAGCGAAATTTTAGCGGCGGCGGGTGGAAAAGAGGGGGCAACGCTTTGGCAGAAAGATGCAAAAGAACAGATAGAAGCGGAATTTGGCAAAGGCGTGATTGCCGCATGGCGAGAGGATATCGGGTATGGGAAGCATAAAGGCGAGTCGGATACCTCGCTGTTGACAAGCGGAACCTCCCGCATGTGCAATTATTATGTAGAAGGACTGCGGTATTTGGTGGAAAAAACGGATATCGATGGCATTTATATTGACGACACTGCCTATGGACGGGAGACCATGAAACGGGTGCGGCGGGTGCTGGACCAAAAAGAGGGCGCGCTGGTGGATATGCATAGTTGGAACCATATGGATGTGCGTGCAGGTCAGGTCAATTCGTTGCTGCTCTATATGGAACTGTTTCCCTATATCAATGAGCTTTGGATAGGTGAAGGCTTTGATTATGAAACGACCACGCCGGAGGAATGGCTGGTGGAAATGAGCGGCATTCCTTTTGGACTTATGGGAGAAATGTTGCAAGGCGGCGGCAATTTCTACCGCGGGCTGGTGTTTGGCGAAACAGCGCGTTATGGCTGGGACAGCACACCGGAAGCGATTCCGGAGCTTTGGAAACTGTATGATAATCTGGGTATTCCGGAGACAGATTTCTATGGATGGTGGGATAGTGCCTGTCCGGTGAAAGCAGAGAATGATGAAATTTTGGTTTCTTGCTGGCAAATGAACGGAAAAGCGTTGATTGCAGTGGCAAGCTGGGCGAAAGAACCGGTGCGCGTGAAACTGGACTATAGTGCGCTGCCGTTTCAGGTGAAAAAAGTGACCGCACCGCTTTTGACAGGACATCAAAAGCAAGCCGTCCACAAACCGGCGGATACCTATACCATCAAACCGGCGAACGGAATTTTGTTAATAGCAGAATAAAAAAGTGAATCATAAGAAAAACGGATGCCTGATTGGATAGAATCGGACATCCGTTTTTTAGTTGTTGCTTTCTGTCGAGATACTCTAAGATTTAACGCTGCTGTCTAAAATTTGTTATGTATTAAATTGTGAATCGAAGGATATTTTGACATATGTTCCACCTGGGAAAGAAGAAATAAAAAGAATATAAGCAGATAGAACGGGAATTCCATCTGCTTATGTGTAAGATATGCAAAAATTATTTTTATATGTTAGATTTTCCGTTTATCCAAATCCGTGCGTCCTGCCAGCTCGTCCATTGTCACGTCAAACAGGTCGGCGAGTTTGATTAGCTTGTCAATCGGTGGTACAATTTCGCCATGTTCATATTTAATATAGGTGCGCCCAATAATACCGATTTGCTCCGCAACCGCTTTTTGCGTCATCTTATATTCCTTGCGGATTTTGCGCAGCCGCTGTGAAAACGGCTCCAATGCCACAACATTCAGCCGACCACTTACACAGATACGTTCATCGCTGTGACCGGAAAGATAGTCCAGTGAAACGTCCAGATATTCCGATAAATCCAGCAACCGGTGAAGCGGCGCGCCGCTGATACCCTGTTCGTAGTTCTGATAAGTACTTTTGCCAATGCCGATAGCTGCGCCAAGCGCCTCTTGCGTCATATTTTGTTCCGTGCGCAGTTCCCGCAGCCGTGTTGTTAGGTTTGCCATAAATATTTCCTCCTTTTATGTCGTTACTAGGATGTGTATTAGTGAACTTTAATGAGTCTGTCCAATGGTACGTGATAAAAATTTGCTAGCTTTAAAAAGGTTTGGTAAGTTGGAAACCGTGTTTGGATTTCATAAGATTGATAAGTATGCTCATGCATATGAAGCTCCGTTGCAATTTCTTTTTGGGTTAACCCTGTTTGCTGACGCAATTGTTTTAGATTTTTTGCCAGCAGTGCATGAATATCTGCATCTGGTGGCAGGGAAAAGATATGACGGATATGGCTGCGGCCGCATAAGTAATCCAGAGAGACATTCAAACAATTTGCCAGCGCCAACAGTTTCGGTAAACTGGGAAAGCAATCTCCATCTTCGTAGTGGTGATAAGTATTTTCGTTCACCTCAATGGCAGCGGCGAGAAACCGCTTTGACCATTGGTGTTTCTTCCGTTCTTCGCAGAGCCTGAGCGCAAATGAATTTGCCATGATTACCATCTCCTTAAAAAAATTTAAAAAAATTAAAAATTTTACTTGACACACACAACCGGTTGGTATATAATGATAATGCAAGAAACTAATATAATTCATATTCTTGGATGTGCCAAAAGCCTTATATGGTGTTGGAAACGGGCAAACAAAATGCACCCTGGCAGAGAGCGAAAAATGCCCAGGGAAATTTTGTAAAAAGTGTATAATAGTCGCGGGAACGACTATTAGCAGAGGGAGTCTCTTGTTCTAAGACAACTCGAAACTAACCCTGTGTACGGGTACATATGCCTGGCTAAGTGTTTTGAGAGAACGCAGTTGTAGGGAGCTGCTTGGGTGTAGCTCTTTACAGAATAACAACGCGTATGAGGTTTTGGACTTTCTTCCTTTTGTATGGGATAAAGGGAGAGGAAGAGAGGTCCTGTTGTAGCGGAATTGGTAGTTCCGCTGCAACGGGGGATATATTAGCAAAGGGAATATTTTCCAATTTGCTAAATGAAGAATAATACCTTAAAGTGTACAATTGCTGCTGGGTTATCCCTAGGGCTTTCATGGTATGTCCATTTTTTCTTATAGTGATAAACGCAGTATATTGTCCCGGTCCGCTTCGCAGACATAGTATAACAGCCGCAAAGCAACTGTTATAAATTGAAAAGTGCCGCCGAATTGTTTCTTCGCGTTACTCGAAACCGGCGATGCGCAAAATTATACCAAAATGCTTCGCAATTGTGATATAATATATGCAAAGCATATATTATATGAATTGAAAAGCGCCGCCGAATTGTTTCAACGCTTCGCTCGAAACCGGCGATGCG
>CATIYX010000032.1 GCA_949739095.1 uncultured Clostridia bacterium
ACCAAACCTCTTGTTTCCACCATTCCCAATGCTTCCATCATGATTCATACTTCCTTTCTTTTATTTCACTGTTTTTGCTTGCTTTATTTTATCCCTGCCCAAAGAACACAGGTGCGCCATTGCTGCCGCGCCGTCGCTCGGACGTGGAATAATGTGTGATGTAATATAGAGTTCCTTGGACTGCGCATAAGCCTTGCCCGCTTCCACCGCCGCTTTCACCGCGTCTACGCTTCCTTCCATTTTCACAATCATCACCAGCGGTACTTCCGCGCTGTCGCCCGCCGCCGGTTTGTTGTTATCAAATGCAATGATTTTCACGTCCGCCGCTTTCGCTGCTACATCCGCCGTGCAGACCGCTGTGACAAATCCAAAGACTTCAATCATACCAAGTGCATCCATGCTTTCTCATTCCTTCCGCATGCTTTGCTTAGTCCTTGTTGACATAAGCAATCTTGATTCCCTGCAGAGAGATGTTCATTTCCATTGCTTCGTTCAGTTCATCCAGCCCATAACGGTGCGTGATTAAATCCTCAATCGGCAAATTGTTTTCTTTTGCCCGTTTCACAAATGCAATGGTTGTCGGATAGTCATTTGCGCCGTAGTCCCAAGAACCGACCAGAGTCACTTCTTTGTTGCAGAACGCAAAATGCGGATTCACGGTATATTCGCCATTATCCACAAAGAATCCGACTTCGCAGAATCCGCCGCCGCGGCGTACAAACTGCCACAAATCCGCCGCCGCTGCCGGAACGCCGGTACACTGGAACGCAAAATCTGCACCCAAATCGTTTCCTTCCTTCACCATGTTCACGCGTTCGTCCAAATTCGGATGTTCCTTGAAATTGATGGTTTTCAGTGCTCCCATGCGTTTTGCCATAGCAAGCCGTTGTTCGTTTCCGTCAATGGCAATGATGTTGTAAATTCCCGCTGTTTTTAGAACCGCAATCATCAACAAGCCAATCGGTCCGCAACCCTGCACCACTACTTTACTGCCAAAGTTCAGCAGTCCTGTAGAGTTCGCACGTTCCACTGCATGTACCGCTACTGCTGATGGTTCAAGCAATAGTTTCTGTTCAAAACTCAGTTCATTGACCACAAAAAATGTGGAGTTTGCCCGCACCAGCAAATGGCTGGCAAACCAACCGTTCAGCCGGTATTCCGGGCTGTCGGAAATGAGTCCGTAAATCCCCTGATTATCGCACAAATTCGGCGTTTCCGGATGGTGAATACACATGGGACAGGTGCCGCATGTCATAACGGATGTTACAACGCGGTCTCCTACTTTTACAGGTTTGCCCTGTGTATCGAATTTCACATTTTTTCCCATGGCGATAATTTCACCGGTTCCTTCGTGTCCCAATACAACAGGAATCAATCCGAACGGGTCGCCTTTCCATTCATGCACGTCCGTGCCACAGATACCGCAGCCTTCCACGCGAATCAGGATTTCATCATCCTTGGGCGTAGGCATTGGTACTTCCACCACTTCCAGCTTACGGTCGCCCGTCAGCATAGAAATCCGCGCTGTTTTGGGAATTTCATTGTGTTTGCTGCATCCACCGGAACCGCAGGCACAGGTAGAATTCCCATCCACGTTTGCCAGCACCTGGCGGACAATCTTTTCTATGTCTTGTGGATTCATGTTTCCTACTTCCTTTCCTTTTATTTTCTATATAATGGAGAAACCATCTACCATCACGCAGCGTCGCTGTCTTGTAAACGACCGTGCACAGGTGAGTCCTTCTCCGGTTGGTCCCGCGATGGTGAAGGTGGTATAACCTTCTCCTCCTGCACCAATACCTGCATAGGAAGGCGCATTCTTCACAAAAATGGTAGTTTCCACTTCCCTTGCAAACCGTGTTAAATGGTCTACATTTTTAGAATGAATATGCGCGCTGTGCCGCCGTCCGTTTTCTGCCGCTACTGCCTTTTCCACCGCTTCGTCAAAATCTTTCACGCGGACGATTGGCAGAATCGGCATCATCAATTCCTCCTGCACAAACGGATGCATGAACGGCGCTTCGCAAATAATAAGCTTTGCATCACTGTTTACACCGATTTCTTTCAGGAACAAAGACGCGTCTTTTCCAACCCATTTTTTATTGATGGAATAGTTCCCGTCCTTTTGCACCATTGCAAATGATAACAATTGTTCCATCTGGCTGCTGCTCACAAGATACGCACCGTTTTGCGTCATGTAATGTACTAATTCATCAGCAATTTCTGACACTGCAAAACATTCCTTCTCTGCAATGCAAGGCAGGTTGTTGTCAAAACTTGCACCATCCACAATATCTTTTGCCGCTTTGGGAATGTCCGCCGTTTCATCTACAATGACCGGCGGATTGCCTGCGCCCGCACCAATTGCCTTTTTTCCAGACGAAAGTAGTGCACGCACCACACCGGGTCCGCCTGTTGCTACCAACATTTTCACTGCCGGCGCTTTCATCATTACGTCTGATGTTTGCATGGTAGGTTTTTCCACGGAACAAACCAAGTTCTCCGGTCCGCCCGCTTCCAAAATCGCACGGTTTACCAAATCCACTGCATAGTTAGATGTTTTCACCGCGCCCGGATGTGGGTTGAACACCACGCCGTTGCCTGCGGCAATCATGCCCATGCTGTTGCACAACACCGTTTCACTCGGATTGGTGGACGGCGTAATCGCACCGATAATCCCATAAGGTCCCTGTTCCACCAAAGTCAGCCCGCGGTCGCCGGAATATGCTTCCGGCTGCAATACTTCCGTACCCGGTGTTTTTTCTGCAACCAGTTGGTGCTTGATGATTTTATCTGTCACCCGCCCCATGCCGGTTTCTTTCACGCCCATTTCCGCCAGCGTCTGTGCATGCTCCAATGTCGCTTTGCGGATATTGTCAATCATTTTCTCCCGCTGCTCCAAATTGTAGCTGCGGAATTGACGGTACGCTTTTTGTACCGCTTCCAGCGCTTCCTCCATTGTGGCAAACACACCTTTTTGCTTTCTTTCCGGCGTTTCGCTTTCCATATGCAAAATCACGCTTTCCACAATCTTTCGCACTTCTGCTTCATTCATCTATGCTTCACCTCTTTCAAAGAGTTCTTTTCCATATAAGGATAGTTCTTCATCCTGCCATGCCAGCCCGCCGCTGACGCCAACGCCTCCAACGATGCGACCATTTTGTGTCAGTGTTTGACCTCCAGACAGCAAAATCAAATCCGCCGCGCTGCCATATTGCAGCCCATAGAGCTGGTCTTTTTGCTCCGACAACTCCAGCGCCTGTTTGGTACTCATTTGCAGCGATACCGCTGTTTTCGCCTTTTGCTGGGCAATATCAATACTGGCGAGCAATGCACCGTCGTCCCGCAGGAGCGCAAACAAACTGCCTTCCCCGCTGCACACTGCGCATACTGCACGCAAATCCATCGCCCGCGCTCTTTCCAGCACCGCTCTGCAAATATGCTCTGCATATTGCAGTCCCATTTCTTTTGGCATCTCTATTGCCGCTGTCATTTTCTGCTCCTGCTTTGGCTGCTCTCCCAACTGGTCGGCATAGCGCGCCAAAATATAGAGCAAGTCAGACAAGCGGTTCAAATAAGGATTGATGTCTGTCGGCAGCATATAGCGTTTTGTCAGTGTCACAACGCTGCGTTCTGCACGTCGCGCCACCGTCCGCGCTACATCCAGCAATGCGCCCAATTTTGTTTTGCCGCTGAGCACAAACGCTTTTTCCCGCTGCATTCTGTTTTCAAATGCATCAATCAGCGTTTCAAACCGTCCTGCTGCCGCAGCAAAATCAAACGGTTTACCGCCCGCCACATATTCTCCAACGCCCAGAAGTTCGCTTTGAATCACAGTAATCGTGTCCCGCACTGTCGCTCCTGCTTCGCTTTTTGCAACTCCCAATGCTGCGGACAGTTCGTCCAGCGTCCCCAGTGCCTGAAACACCGGCGCATCTTTGGGTTGGCTGAATCCCTTGATGGTCTTGCTGGTTCCACCATCGCCCTGTTTGGTATAAATCAATCCATATCACCTCCCGCTGCCAGAATCAGCCCTGCCGCTACTGCCGCACGGGCTGCATATTTTCCTAAAATATTGCCGCGTCCAGCCACAATGTTATATTTGGCAAGCGTCTCGTTAATCAAGTCCGGCACCTCAAAATCCAACGCGCTGCCACCTACCATAATCACAAATTCAATTCGGCGGATGTTTCCTTCCGGCGCCACTTTTTGTAGCGCCCGCAGCGCATTTGCCGTAAACACTTTTCGTTTTGCTTCCCGCCGCACCAGTGAAATTTTTTCCATTGTCAATCCTTTTTTACGGATGGGAATGAGCTTTTCGTCCGTTACAATCAAGGTGCGTGCAAAAAATTCCGGCGGCATGGGTTGCTCCAAAAATTTCACGGTTTGGTCTTCAAACCGTAAAATATGTAAACTTTCCGCCTTTGCCAGCGGATACCGTTTAATCCATTCTGCGAGTTCTCTGTCCTCCAGCGCAAGCTCCAGATCAATCATGGTTGTCACCATGTCGCCCGCGCCCGCTGTATGGACATAACGCAAACCACTTTCATCCAGACACGCCGCATCCGTGCTGCCGCCGCCCAAATCCAAAATAGCGACCGGAACGCTAACGCCCGGCGTTGTCAGCGCGCCAAGCAATGCACTGCTGGCTTCCTTTCCTGCAATCTGCACAGGAATGCCGGTTTTTTCCTGCATTTTCTCCGCCAGCGCACGCATGGGGAAATAAGAGGTTTTCACCATGGAGGAAATCAATACAACATTCTCCATCGCATATTCACCCGCAATACCACCGGTGATTTTAATAGGTGCAAAGGTATCTACCGCCGCAATATCGGAAATCTTGACGGCTTCCGTCTCCTGTCCTGTCCGCTGCGCCGCCATGCGTTTCACTTCGTCAAACATGGTACCGGCGCCCGTTCCTTGCTGTCCGCGGATATCAAATACCGTCTGTTGGCGATTCACGGCTTCATTTATTGCATCCGCACCTTCCGCCACTGGGACGGAAACCTCTCCTGCATCGCCGACTACAGTAATACTGCCCGCATCCACCTTGCCAAGCTTCACTTCTCCCCCGGAGGAATATATCACCACACCGCTGCGTGCGCCTATCAGCGTCCGCGCAATGGGCGTGATGGCTTTGGTCTGCTCCGGCGTTAGTCCAAAAATTCCTGCTATCCCATAGGGATTGGATAAAATTTGTACTGTTGCCGCATTTCCTGCCACTTCTACCGCCGCCAGTTCTCCGAGAGGCACTTTTTCAATATGCTCCACTTCGTCCACAATGGGGATATTTCGATCCAGACGGTTGGCAATCAATACGCCATCATCCCGGCAGACAATAGCGCCCGCAATTTGGACTCCATGATTCATATCCTCTTGTATCTGCCGCGCCGCTTCTTCAAAGGAAACTTGTCTGTCAAT
The DNA here is from genome assembly GCA_949739095.1 of uncultured Clostridia bacterium. GTDB lineage: Bacteria > Bacillota > Clostridia > RUG12999 > RUG12999 > JAAWTG01. Next base: position 5,422 of record CATIYX010000032.1, read on the forward strand.
CACCACAATATAGGATTCCTCTTTAGATGGATAATTTTCTCCCAAACGAATTGTCCGTCCGGTACCAAGTCCATAGCCGCCCGGCGTATCGGGATTGTGCCCTATCATTGCCGAACCTACGATAATAGTTTGACTGATGATGTCAGAGGATAACCGGCTGACCACTGGCGCAGTTTCATTGATGAACATTTGGTCAATTTGAGGCTTTCCCGCCTCTTTTTGCGCCGCTGCCAATGCTTCCAGCACACCCGTCACATTATCCGCTGTGCCTTTCAGCCCGGTTGTAGGGGCAGAGGCATACCCTAAAAAAGCTGTTCTGCCGTTTTCTTTTTTGGCAATCATCACTTCTGTTGTGGAGTTACCGATATCAATTCCGGCTGTAATCATTTTGCCTCACCCCACTTTCTCACGGTTTCACAATGCCGCGCTTTCCATAGACCTGCGCTGCGCTTTCTATCAAAGCTGCAATCGCGTTTGCGCCATAGTCCCGCCGCACTTTTTCTGCCGCTGCCATAAGCGTTTTTTTATCCGTCCTGTTAGGACGCAACAAATTATATAATTCCAGCACTTCCTCATCGGGAATCGCCGTCATTTCCGCTGCCCGCATGAGATTGTCGCCAAACTGCTTTTTGCCATCGCGATAGGCGATTTCCGCCTGCATCCGCAGCGTATCGGCATGGGTTTTCAAATCGTCTTTTTCCACCTCGCCGCGAATCAGCGCTTCATAGGTCACCTGTTCATAGGGCTTACCGCTTTTGGCTTTGAGCTGATTTGCACAGTGTTCTCTTAGTGGATACTGTACGCCGCCCGTCGCCTTTGGTTGTTCTGTCTGCCCCGGTGATTTTTCTTGTTCCGTTTGCTTGAGCTGTGCAACAATGCCTTGTACCAACTGATCCATATCCTGCATCACCACGTCACCTCGCTTACTGCCGGAACATCCTGACGCACCCGTTCCGTTTCCCTGATATGCATAACTGCCGCTTTTGCCTGAAATTTGGGACGCACCATGCAATCGTTCATGACCGCAATTGGCTCAGGGCTTTGCCCTTTGGCGTAACGCGCCGCGTTTTTCCCGATTTTCCGATAGATTTCCAGCGTAATCAGCGGTGCCTGAGGAAACAGTTCCAAATTCGTCAGCGGATATAAATCCTTTTGATGAATGACAACCGTTCCCTTGCTCTGAATGCCGATACCAATGCCGCTGCCGCTATATTTTGCAGCTGTCAGCGCGATAAACCCAACATCTGATGTGTTGTGCACTCGTACTAAACGGCATTTCATGCCTTCTTCCTCCACACCTGCCATTATTTCTTTCATAACGTCCCGGTGGGAAAGTCCACAAATGGTTTCCTGTTTATCCAGACCAAATGCCGGTGCAAGACCAATCACTACTTCGTCAGGATACACGCCTTTTGCTGCCGTGCCGCCTTCCTGAAACAGTACATTCGCTTCCTTCTGTGTCATTTGCTGCTGCGCGGCAGGAGCGGAACCGCCAAGCTGCTGCAGTACCTGCTTGGTTATCAATTGCACCAATTCTTCTCTGTCCATCTCCTCACCGCCTTACATATCCTGCGGATTCAACGCATCCGCAATATCTTTTATTTCTTCCCAGCGTGCACCATCCACACGATAGCCCGTGCCGGGTCCATGGTAATCGTTTTTACAGTTGACTGCCGACATAACATGGAAGTCTTTGTCCAAAATAGCAGAAGTTTGCAGATAATCCGCATTGAGCCGCTGCTTGAGCATGGTGAACACATTTTTTGCCACGTCTTCAAATCCCGCCTGATGCAGCGCCCGCACAATATCTGCGCCTGTCACTTTGCCCTCCAGCAACTTTTCCGCCGCTTTCAGGTCGCCTACCACGTCGCGTTTTTCCGTTACATCATGGCTACCGTGTGCATAAACCGCCTGATGCACTTGCGTATCTGTCACAGGCGGAAATCCCAGTTCACGGAACACTGCCTGCACCGCTTTTGCGGCTTGGGTTCGTACCTGAACCACATCTTCCTCCCGCACAGGTCGCAGTCCGCCGTCCACCATCAGGTCGCGTTGCAAAATGTTGTAGTCGTCAAAGTCCTCTGCATCAAAGTTCGCACCCGCAAACATGTTGTCATAGTTCGGCACACTGCTGTAACCGGAAAAAATGAAATCCGTTCCCGGCAGCATTTGCATGAGCATACGCGCTGTGCGCCGAATATCACTGTGGGAAAAGGTCTGATCATTGCCCGAAGCCACTTCCAATCCCAGCATAGCGGCAATCAGATTTTCTGCCAGCACCGCTCGGATTCCCGAAGGCACTGCGCCCGTGATACCAATACAACTAATCGCGCCATTTTGTGTTCCCTGCACGCCCGCGCCTTTAATCACCAGCAGACAGCGCGCTTCCAGATACAGCATGGATTTTTTCTCCGCGTTACCCATCAGCACTTCTGAACCAGTGCCCGATGTGCAGCGCATTTTCATGCCGCGCGACGCATAAGCAGCCGCCAAAAATGCCTTGGAATACGGTGTGTCGTCTCCATCGATAAACACTTTTTCTGTTCCATAAACAGAAATTGTTTCCGCGTAGGTCGTGAGTCCATTCATGCCAAGTTTGAGTTCCACCGCTTCTTCCACGGCACATTGTGACAAAACGCCCGGACGTCCCACTTGGGAGCCAATCAGCAAACCCAAAGCACACAGCGGCGCATAACGCGCAATACCGACTGTGGTTTCCTCTTCATCAAATCCACGGAGTGCCGCTTCTGCCGCATCACAGGCAATCTGTACCGGATTGTCGTCCATGTTGGTAACATGCGCTTGATTGGAAGGGATTTCCCGCTCCCGCATTTTCTGCATGCCCATCATCATTTCCACAACATTCATATGCCCCATGATTTCTGTCAGCTTAGCAGGTGTGAGTGCGCCAAAAAGTTTCTTCAGTTCCCGATTATCAGAATGAATATCACACAAACGCTTTGCATAGTCCAGAGAGGAAATCTCCATTGCCTGCTGCGCCAACGCCGTATCAATTGCATAGTCTGCAATAAAGCTGTCGAGAAAATCAAATTCCTCCCGCGTTTTGCCGTCCATTTCCACGATAACGCCTCGTTTGACGCTAATGGAAGGAACAGGGTCATGCGTAGAATGCATAGCAGTAAATCCCGCTTTTTCCCACTCCTGAACAAATCCATCATTATGTACCGGCCGCTGCGCCAACGTTTCAAACCGTTTTGATTTCATAGCAGCCTCCCGTAATTTATTGATTCAATTCCGACAATACCCGTCTGGTAATTTCTGCAATCATATCTTCGCTCGCTACCTGACTGGAGCCGCCTTTACATGAAGATGTGCCACGTTTGTCGCATTGTTTGCAGCCCGGATGACGTCCCGGCAGATTCATATTTTTGCGCACTTGCATCAGTTTTTCAATTTGGTCGCAGGTGAGTTCCTGTTCTCCGCCCAGTTGACGTGCAATCAAGGAAATCTTCGCATAAAATTCTAATGTTTCCATTTTAAAATAAGCATTCAACAGATTGTTGCCAACTGTCAGTGCACCGTGGTTTTCCAGCAGCACTGCATCATGGCTTTGCATCGCCTCGGAAATCGCATTTGGAATTTCATCCGTTGACGGCGTTCCATAAGCTGTCAGCGGCACGGTTCCAAGAGAAATTACAGCCTCCGGCATGGTGAACTTGTTCAGCGGTATACCCGCAATCGCAAAACCGGTTGCAGTTGGCGGATGTGCGTGAACAACAGCTCCTACGTCCGGACGTTCTTTGTAAACCCGCAAATGCATTTTCAATTCCGAAGAAGGTTTCAGTTTTCCTTCAATTACATTGCCGTCCATATCCACTTTAATCAACATATCTGGTGTCATATATCCTTTTGATACACCTGTCGGCGTTGCAAAAAGGACATTATCGGACACCTTCACTGTGATATTTCCGTCATTCGCCGCTACAAACCCTTTGTTATAGATACGCTGACCGATTTCACAGATTTGTTTTTTTACTTCATACTCATTGACCATCATCTGTTCCGCCTTCCTTTTTCTTTGTTTATTTTTGTTTTTCTTTGTTTATGTTTGTATTATAGCATTTCTGTTGATTTTTGTAAAGCATTTTTTGAAATTAATCAAAATAAACAGAAAACGTGAAAGTAATGATATGGGTTGCGTCCCAAAACAGGCATAAAAAAAGAAGGCTAACGCCTTCTTTTCATTCCACATGAAATAAATGTTGAGCTATCGCCCACTCGTATCCGCTCTCCTACATAGGTCTTAAATAATGTTGTGCCGCTGCCGCAAGCGTCAGAATCCCATTTAAAATCACCTGTTCATCAATGGTGAAGCTGCTGCTATGTAATGGTTGCCGGTTTTGCGGCGTTCCGCTGCCTAACTTGATATAAGCTGACGGAACCTCTTGTGCAAAAAACGCGAAATCATCGCTGCCCATGGAAGATTCCTTCGTCCATATCACTTGAATTTCATCAAGCGGCTGCAATGCTTTTTCCACCAGTTTGTTCACCTCCGGCGCATTCACAGTCGGCGGATAGAGTAAACGATAATCCAGTTCATAGGTCGCTCCCAGTGCTTCTGTTACGCCTTTTATCACGCATTCAATTCGTTTTTGCAGCATCTGCCGCGTTTCCTCTTTCAAACTTCGTACCGTTCCCTGCATATGTACACTGTCCGGAATCACATTATAGGTCGTGCCGCCATGGATACTGCCAATGGAAATCACCGCTGCGTCTTGCGAATCCGCATTGCGGCTGACAATGGTTTGCAGCGCATTTATCACCTGACATGCCGCAACAATCGGGTCAACCGTATCCTGCGGCCAGCCTCCGTGTCCGCTTTTCCCTGTGATGGTCAGGTCAAACTCATCATCCGCCGCCATGGCTGCACCTTCTGTCAACCGCACTGAACCTACATCTATTTCATTCATAACATGGATCCCTAAACAAATATCAACATCAGGCTGTTTCAGCACACCCTCTGCAATCATGGGCCGTGCACCGCCTTCCTCTTCCTCTCCTGGCTCAAACAGGAATTTCACGGTCCCCCGCCATGCTCCCATATTTTTGGACAAAACATATGCTGTTCCCAGCACAATCGCCATATGTGCATCATGTCCACACGCGTGCATACGCCTCTCCGTTTTAGAAGCAAAAGCACAGCCGGATTCCTCCTGCACCGGCAGCGCGTCCATGTCCGCACGCATTGCCACGCAACGTCCTGCCCCATTTTCCAATGTTGCAACAATTCCTGTCCCTGCAATACCGTCTTGGTAGGGAATGCCCCACATCTCCAGCCGTTCCTTGATAAAAGCCGCTGTTTTATGTTCTTCAAATGCAAGTTCCGGCATTTCGTGCAGTTTGCGCCGTATGGCTACTGCTTCCTGAAAAATTTCATTTGCATATTGCCTGATTTGCTCCAACGCATTCATCTCCTTATTTTGCCGCATTTTTTTGATAAAGTAAATGCAGCCCTTTCAGTGTTAGCTGCGGGTCCACAACATCAATTGCGTTCGTATCGGATGCAATCATCCGCGCCAGTCCGCCCGTTGCAATAACCTTTGCTTCTCCGATTTGTTCTTTAAATTTTCGCGTCAAATATTCCACTTGTCCTGTATAGCCTAAAATCACACCCGACTGCATTGCTGCCACGGTATTGCGTCCAATGACCTCCTGCGGCTGCACCAGTTCAATCAGTGGCAATTTCGCTGCATTCTGATATAACGCATTGACAGAAACCTTGATCCCTGGGCAAATTGCGCCGCCCAGATAGTTGCCATGGCTATCCACTGCACAAAAAGTTGTTGCCGTACCAAAATCAATGATAATCAGCGGTCCACCATATAATTCATATGCCACAGCAGCATTCACCAATCGGTCCGCTCCTACTTCCTTAGAATTGTCAAGCTGAATGTGAATACCCAAATCCATTGTTTCATCTACCACAATTACATTTTTCTCTAAATACTTCCGCATACAGTGTTCCAGCGGATACATAATACTGGGCACTACAGAAGCGATGATAATATCGTCAATTTGTTCTTTTTCAATATTCCATCTGCGCATCAGTTCCAGCAAAAACGCCCCAATTTCATCCGCTGTTTTGTTTTGCTGTGTTGCCATCCGCCAGGTAGCAACCAAAATATCGCCATCATATACACCAAAAACAACGTTAGTATTTCCTGCATCCACTACAAGTAGCATATCATCCCTCTTTTCTTGTATTATACATATCCATAAATGCCGCGCACCGAAACTTCTCCCGATGAAACAACCATTTCCGTTCCATCTTCTTTACGCACTATCAATCCGCCGCTATCTGCAACGCCAATTGCCAGTCCTTTAAACTCTTCCGCTGCACCAATCACGCTGATTTCTTTTCCCACCGTCACGCAAATCTCGGCATACCGCTGCACACAGGTATCCAAATTCCGGTACTCCCATTCCATTTCTTTCAGCATTTGTGCTGACAAATCATTTTTATCTAAAACTGTTCCTGTAATTTCTTCCAATGAAACAGCATGCTCCCGCAACTCTTCCGGAATCACGGAACGTTCCACATTAATGCCGATTCCCGCCACGCAATAAATACCTGTGTCCACGCCGCCACACAATTCTGACAAGATACCGCACAATTTTCTTCCTTTATATATAACGTCGTTGGGCCACTTGATTCCAGTTTGCACATTTGCCACATGTAAAATCGCTTTATATGCCGCCATAGCGACCGCTAAACTCATCACCGGAACCCGCTCCAACGGAATAGCCGGTTGCGGCTGAAACAAAAACGACAAATAAATCCCGCCCGGATTGGATGCCCAGTTACGTCCGCGTCTGCCGCGTCCTTGCGTCTGCCGCAGTGCAATCGCCACAGCCCCTTCTTCTGCTCCTTCCTCTGCCAACCGTTTGAGATAAGTATTGGTGGAATCCACTTTGTCAAGCACCATGAGCCGGTTCCACATAGAATTCTCTAATCGTGCTTCTATCAAAACTTTCGATAGTGCCGCTGTCGTTTCATTTCTCAATCGGTATCCTTTGCCACTGACTGCCTCAATCTGCCAGCCCTCCGCCCGCAGTTCCTCCATCACTTTCCATACCGCCGCCCGCGTTACACCAAATTTTTTGCATAGGGCGCTGCCCGTTACATAACCATCGCCATGTTCCAGAAGCGCTCTCTGTATATATTCTTTCATGCGCTTTCCCTCCTTATAGAAAGTTTGCTCCGATATAAGGACATACCCGCAACTTGCCATCTTCAATTTCCACTATCATAACGCCCGGATAGGGCATGGTATTATATCCGCCCGGATTCACACATAGTACACCATCCACCACTTCATTCATCCGCACATGCGAATGTCCGAAAAATGCCGCTTTCACCCCTAACGCTTTCGCACGGCGCACCAATGATTCCACGCCACTGCGCACGCCATAGGCATGTCCATGCGTTAAAAACAGTTTTACACCTGCCCGCTCCAGCACGCGCTCATCGTCTCCAGTATCCCAAAAATCGTTGTTGCCTCGCACGCCAATCCATTCATACTGCGGATACAAACTTTCCAAATCCCTCGCATCCGCACATAAATCCCCCAAATGGACAATTAAATCAATTTTTTCAACGGCTTCCACAGCCCTGCAAACATAATCAATATGCCGGTGCGTGTCACTGGCAATCAGAATTCGATACATGTTCATCCGTCCTTTTTTCTACCTGTTTAATTCGCTTTTCCAATTTTGCACGCGGAATTTCTACCATCCTACCGCATCCTATACAGCGCATTTTAAAATCAATTCCTACGCGCAAAAGTTCCCATCTATTTTCCCCACACGGATGTTTCTTTTTTGTCTGTACAATATCTCCCACATCCAGCTTCATTGCCATTTGGGACACCTTCCTTTCCCTTGACGATGCTATTTGCTGTTAACAGTAATAGATTTCTTTCCATATAAAAGGAATGACTCCATACATTTTTTGACTCTCTTATGATACCATATTCTTTTTTTTTTGTAAATCTCTTTACAAAAAATTCTCACTATGCTATCATAAATTTATTCTAAATGAAGGAAAGGAGTAAAGATTTTATGCAATCTGCTATTGCTTATATGGCAATCTTTCTTTTTTGTCTATTCCACCTACCCGCCCTTTCCACCCTGCAAACCTACCGATTATCTAAACCGAACTATCATACACACCAACTTTGGCTGGGATGTCTTTTATATTTACTAGTCTCTGTTATCATCTATTCCCTTATCACAGAAATTTTACTGCTATTTTTGCCCGAAAATCTTATTTTTTTGTTTTCATTGATTCCCGCGGCATTGCTGCTTGGACTTCCTAAAAACTGTGTAGCAGCAAACTACCGCGCCTATCAAACGCCTGCCGACTCTCCTATTATCGGCACCGTCACTTATCTGTTCTCCATATGTGGAGAAGTTTGTTCCCTTCTTTCCTTTTTACTGCTGACAGTCCGGCAGGATATTTTATTTTATCCATGGCTCTTATTGGGATTTGTAACAATTATTTTTGTGAGCCGCTTTTTTTCTGCTCTCCACTTACAGGAAAAAAAAATCTTTTTCTTGTTACAATTTTTTGGATACCTATGCTTCTTTGTTTTATTTTTGTTACTTTCATCCACTCCATTTTCGGTTTCATTTTGTTTTTAAGCCATAAAAAATGTATTTTTTTACCAATTTTCTTCTGGTACATATATTGCGGAAATCGAACATTTTTTCTGTAATATGCTGATTTTATGTGCAATTTCAGACCTGTTTAGTTTTTGTTACTTGTTTAGTTTTTGTTACTTCGTCCTATCTTTTTGTATATATTGCACAGAGCGCATGTGCAATTTTTATACCCACTGTTAAAAACGCACAGAAATCATGTAACAATTTCTATAGTTTTGATTTTTGATCATGATTCTAAATTTTGTGTCTTGCATATGTGTATATTTTATAGTATAATATGACCCATAAAAGAGATTTTGTTGATTTTGGATAATAACATACTGTTATTCAGAACAAATCAGCATCCGTTTTCTGTTCATAATGAACAATATTCGGGAGGTATTTTCGTATATTGTTATTAAACTACCAACCGCATATGCGGAAGAAATGGAGGAACAATCATGGCAACACAAGCAGTGCATGACGCTGCAAAAAGCAGCAAATTATCAAGCGCAGGAAAAATCCTTGCGAGTGATTTGAGAAGAAACTACAGTCTCTATTTATTAATGATTCCTGTATTTCTTTTCTATTTTCTTTTTATGTATAGACCTATGTACGGCGCAATTATTGCGTTCAAAGATTTTAATCCCGCAGATGGGATTTGGGGTAGTCCCTTTGTCGGTCTTGACAATTTCAGGAAGTTTTGGGACAGTATGTATCGTAACCGTGTTTTCTTTAACACGCTGAAAATCAGTTTCTCAACTCTGATTTTCGGATTCCCGGCACCAATCATTCTGGCACTTTTAATCAATGAATTGCGCAGCAAAATATTCACGAAATCCGTTCAGACTATCACATATTTGCCACACTTCATTTCTCTAGTTGTTGTCTGTGGTATGATTAAGGATTTCACAACAGAAACAGGTATTATCAATGATATTATCAAAGTGTTTGGTGGGACACCAACTACAATGCTGAACAATCCTCGCTATTTTGTCCCGATATATGTTATTTCGGACATCTGGCAGGGAATTGGATGGGGTTCTATTATCTATTTGGCTGCTCTCTCCGGCATTGATGCGGAACTTTATGAGGCAGCGCGTATTGACGGCGCAGGAAGATGGCGGCAAACCCTTTCCATCACAATTCCGTCTATCATTCCCACGATTATCACAATGCTGTTGCTCCGCGTGGGACAAATGATGAACATTGGATATGAAAAAATCATCTTGCTGTATAACCCGCTGACATACGAATCTGCCGATGTTATTTCATCGTTCGTCTATCGTGAAGGACTTCAAAACTTCCAATATAGTTATTCAACAGCAGTTGGTTTGCTTAACTCGTTGATTAACTTTGTTTTGGTATTCGGCGCCAATATCTTAAGTCGGAAATTCAACGATACCAGTTTGTGGTAAGAAAAGGAGGAATCATTCATGGCTTCTATCGACAGAACCAAAGGGCAAGATATATTTAACATCTTTAATATGATTTTCATGGTCGCTCTCATGCTAGTAACATTATATCCATTATTGTATGTCGTATTCGCATCATTCAGTGACGCCGGACGATTCTTGGCGCATTCCGGTATGCTGTGGCATCCTCTAGGATTTAGCGGACTGGCATATGAACGTGCTTTCCAACACCCATCTATTGTGTCCGGATATCTTAACACGATTTTTATTGTGGTTATCGGAACCATTTTAAGCGTTATGGTAACAGCAATCGGCGCATATTTTCTCTCCAGAAAAAATGTATTATTGCAGCGTCCCATCGCCTTTTTGATCATGTTCACCATGTTCTTCTCCGGCGGTCTGATTCCGACCTATTTTGTGGTAAAGAACTTCTTGGGCGGTGTGCTATATGACTCTTTGTGGGCATTGATTGTTCCGACAATGGTATCTACCTACAATCTCGTTGTGATGCGTTCCGGTTTTGCCGCTATTCCCGACAGTTTGGAAGAATCCGCCCGCATTGACGGCGCCGGACATTTGACCATTCTCTTCAAGATTGTGCTGCCGCTGGCAAAAGCAACTGTTGCTGTTATCGTGCTCTATTATGGCGTTGCATATTGGAATGCATGGTTCAATGCATCTATCTATATCAACGACAATGCTAAGTATCCATTACAGCTGGTATTGCGTCAGATTCTGCTGATTAACGATACCAACAATATGACATTCGGCGTCGATGCCGGTGACCAGATGGCAATTAGCGAAACCATTAAATATGCTGTTATCGTTATCGCTACTTTGCCGATTCTGTGTGTATACCCCTTCTTGCAGAAATACTTTGTAAAGGGTGTTATGATTGGTGCTGTAAAAGGTTAATAGCCATTCTATCATTATACAGAAAAGTCAAGACCGCCGGCTTAGCCGGCGGTCTTTTTTCTCCCCCCTCCCCATCTAAAGACAGCCACATTACTTCAAATATTTCCTTGACAGCAACACTGCCCCATAAAATGCACTGTTCAAATGTGTTTTTCCTGTTTTCCTAAAAACACAACAAAAGGTAGTTGTATAGATAAATCTGTATACAACTACCTTTTTATACATAAATAGTTTATTCTTCCGGTAAAAATCTGCTAAAAAACGCTTCGGAAGAAATTCCGGAAGGGCGATTATAGCGGCGCAGTTTACGAATAGATTCCTGTTCGTCCTGCGTAATCCAGTTAACGCCTTCTTCACATCCTAAAGTTACACGGTATCCCATTTTCCAAACAGTATCCCGCGCCGTTTGATTGACTGAACCGAACGGAAAGGTAAATGCCGTTGGTTCTTTCCCTACAAAATCAACAATTCGCTGTTTGTTTTTATCCAAATCTTCCATCAACCGTTTTTGATAGTCCTCTTTGGATTCAAAAGAATGCTTGGAAACTCCAACACCTTCGTTGTCATGTAACTGATAGGAATGGTTCTGCACTTCCACTACACCACTATCACTCATTTCCCGCAATTGTTCCCAGGTAGCGTAAGAATAGTTCAAACTCTGGTTCTTCAGTCCGCTATATTCATCCACCAACGAACCAATGACAGACAGTACTATCTTTTCCTTCCGCTGTTTCAAAATAGGGTAAATATAGGCATACCCCGATTCATAGCCATCATCGAATGTAAGCATCACTGGTTTAGACGGAAGAGGTGTTCCCTTATCATAATAATCCAGCAAATCCTGCACCACAATAGTTTGGTAGCCGCGATGCTGTAAATAGTCCAAATCACTCTCAAACTCCGACGGCGAAATGGTAAATTTCCCAAGCGACTCCGGCGTGTTTTTTAGTGTATGATGATACATGATAATAGGCAGTGCAATCCCATCTTCCACATGTCCTCCCGTTGCTAGGTCCCTGCTTTGTTCCACCCATGAAATGATGCATATTGCCGCCGCCAACAGCAGACAGCTTCCCACCATCACTGCTTTACTGATCCATTTATCCACGTGCTCACCACCTCTTTATTATCCATATTCTAAAACAGGTGGTTTTATGCCCTCTCGCCAAGAGATAGCAAGCAAGACAACAGCCGCCTAAAACGGCGGCTGTTGTCTATTTAAAATATACAGGAAATTCATGGCTTCACGCTGATATACTAAAATCGGTCTCAAATGTTATACGAATCTCGGCTTTCCCTATGACTTATACATTATAAAGCAAATCCGAATAAGTTGGAATAGGCCAATACTTCTGGTCTACCAGTGTTTCCAGCTCGTCTGCCACCTCACGCAGCTCTTGCATAGCGACATATACTTTTTCCCGATATTGTTTTGCCTTTTCATAAGCGTCCTCTATCTGCCCTATCTCTGCAATCACTTTTTGTAAAACATCATTTCTTTCCCGTAGCAAATCTGTGCATTTTGTGATTTCACGTAGTAAATCCATCTCCGCTTTGGATTCAATCCCCAGACCGGTTTCCCGCAGAGAAATAATTCCCTCTGACAAAAACTTCATGTAATGCAAACATGCAGGCAAAATCTGTCGACCAACCATATCGTACATGGTAACCGCTTCTATATGCATATTCTTCACATAATTTTCCGTCAACACTTCATAACGTGCATATGCTTCATCACGGCTTATCACGCGGTGCTGTTCAAACAGTTTCAAATTTTTCTCATCTAAAAATGCCGGTAAAATATCTACTGTGGACCGCATACTGTACAATCCACGTTTTTTTGATTCTTCCACCCATTCTGCCGCATAGTTATTTCCATTAAATACAATCCGTTTATGTTTTTGATAGATCGTTTTAATGATTTCATGAACTGCTTCGTCAAAATCCTTTGCATTTTCCAGTTCATCGGCAATCTGCCGCAGCGATTCTGCCACAATCGTATTAATCATATAATTAGGGCAGGCAATAGAATCAAGCGAACCCACCATGCGGAATTCAAATTTATTCGCTGTAAACGCAAACGGAGACGTTCTGTTACGGTCTGTCGTATCTTTTTTCAGCACTGGCAACGTGCTCACACCAAATTTCATTTTTCCGCCTAATTTATTATGTTTCTCCACGCCTGTGACCATTTCTTCCAAAATATCTGTCAACTGTTCGCCCAAATACATGGACACAATTGCCGGCGGCGCTTCATCTCCGCCCAAGCGGTGGTCATTGGAATTGGACGCAATGGACAGCAACAGCAAATCACCGTATTCATCCACCGCTTTAATCACCGCACTTAAAAACAGTAAAAACTGCATGTTTTCCGCCGGTGTTTTCCCAGGCTCCAGCAAATTTTGTCCATCATCGGTGCTGAGAGACCAGTTATTATGCTTCCCAGAACCATTCACACCCGCAAACGGTTTTTCATGTAGCAAACACACCAAATTATGGTGCAAAGCTACTTTTTTCATAATTTCCATTGTAAGCTGATTATGATCCGTCGCAATGTTGGATGAGTTGAATACCGGCGCAAGTTCATGCTGTCCCGGCGCCACTTCATTGTGCTTTGTTTTGGCGGAAATCCCCAATTTCCACAATTCTGTGTCTAATTCTTTCATATAGTTAGAAACGCGTTCCTTGATATTTCCATAATAGTGGTCGTCCAGCTCCTGTCCTTTAGGTGCGCTAGCGCCAAACAAGGTACGTCCTGTGAAAATCAAATCCTTGCGCTTGCTGTAGGTGTCTTTATCCACCAAAAAATACTCCTGTTCCGGTCCCATATTGGAGGAAACACGTTTTGCTTCTGTATTGCCAAACAGTCGCAAAATTCGCAATGCCTGTGTATTTAATGCTTCCATAGAACGCAACAGAGGTGTTTTTTTATCAAGCGCCTGTCCCGTATAGGAACAAAAAGCGGTCGGAATATACAAGGAGTCATCTTTCACAAACGCAGGAGATGTACAATCCCACGCTGTATAACCACGCGCTTCAAATGTCGCGCGCAGTCCGCCTGACGGAAAAGAAGATGCGTCCGATTCACCTTTGAGAAGTTCCTTTCCAGAAAACTCCATAATTACCTTACCTTCCGGCGTAGGAGAAATAAAAGAATCATGTTTCTCTGCCGTCACACCTGTCATAGGCTGAAACCAATGGGTGAAATGCGTTGCTCCTTTGCTGATTGCCCAATCCTTCATGGCATTTGCAACCGTCTCCGCTACGTTTGGCTCGAGCGGAACTCCCTCGTCAATCGTTTTTTTGAGCGATTTATAAACCGCTTTTGGCAACCTCTCACGCATGACAGTATCGCCAAAAACGTTGGTGCCATAAATTGCAGATAGTTTTCCTTCAGGATATACGCTGTTCGTTTCCAATGCAGACCGACCCCTTTCGCTTTTTTGCATATGAGGTGCGGACACCATACGCCGCACATGACGTCTCTCCTATGCTGAAATCATTTCTCTTGTTCTATTATACCTGTAATTCCTTTCATTTGCAAGTAGAAAGTGCTATTCGACTTTTGGACAATTTTCGTCAAAGGAAACAAAAAACAAACAATTTTATCTGAAGCCGAAAACTGGTGGAATCGTGAGATTTTTCCACTTTCATGCTGGTAAAACACTCTTATTCCACCTCATTCCAATATAGTCCGGCAGGAGCGGGCAGGTCATTGTTTGTGCCGCTTGAATGCTTCCATCTTTTGTGCTAAAATAAACGTTACCATAAAAAAGAGGGGGAGAGTATTATGAAGACTTTCCGGTTTCTGATGGATTTACTCAAAGGCTACCGGCTGCGTTACTACACAGCCATTGCACTCGGCGTCATCATCTCTTTTGTTCCACTAATTAACAATTATCTGGTCAAAATCATTGTAGATGATGTGATTGGCGGCGGTCTGCAAAGTATTCTGTTGCCTATTCTGGCAGTGCTATTTAGCATTTCTGTTATCCGTGTTGCCACTTGGTACTACATACGCTATCAACTCGAGTACGTCGGTCAGAAAATCATGATGAATATTCGGACAGAAGGATATCGAAAAATC
>CATIYX010000033.1 GCA_949739095.1 uncultured Clostridia bacterium
CAACCTCTATAATAAGAAGGACTGCACAACGTTTTTTTATCACAGTCAAACAACAGGTCAAAATAGCGAATCTGGTCCTGTTCCGACCACGTTTTAGGCTGCACATAGTAAGGCACCGCCGCCTCTAAAAACAGGTCGGGATATTGTTTTTCCCGCAGCCGTATAATGATTTCCCCCGCCCAGGTGTCCGCACCTTGCGCCATACCGGTGATGAAATAGCGGTAGCCATCGTGCACCGCCTGCAGGATTTCCTCCTCCAGCCGCCGTTTCAGTCTTTTACAACGCGGGTCGGTTTCATTATTCCCCCACGGCATGGAACTAGGCCGTTTGCCTGTGAAGCATACTTTTTTGATTGTATCTTCCATAAAATAATTCTCCAACATGAAAATTGTTTGTCTCTCCCTCCGAATAAATCATATATGCCCTTTTGAGCGGAGAGAGTACCATTAGCATACCACATAATGGCAAGAAAATCAAGAGAAAACCGTCTCACAGCTCCGTTTTTCTTTGCTGCCGGCGCATAAATTTTTTATTTCTATATGCAAACAGACAGCCACCCAGAAGGCGGCTGCCCGTTGTGTTACCATGAACAAACGGATATTACTATCCACGTCTTATCTTTTCCATTTATCCAGTTTGCAGCCCTTTTGCACAAGGGTTTCGCGGAACGCTTCGATAAAATCCAAAAATTTTTCTCTTTCTTCCGGCTGGTAAATATTTTTCGGTCCATATACCGTTTTTTTATCAGTGCCCTTCACTTTCAGCAGTTCTCCGAAACTTCCGTAATTTTTTTCATACTCAAGGCATACCTGATAAAATTTTGGATCATATGACACATTGGCAATCTTATCCATTTCAATGTGATACGCTTCCGTATGTTCTTTTAATTCGTTGTCTGTTTGAATTAACACCACATCAAAATCGCTTCTGCGGTACCCTACAATATAATAGTAAAATGTCGTTGTGTTTGTATCAAAAATCCAGCCTCTTTCAAATTTTGACGTTGTCATATACGCATATAGAATGTCATAGGAATCTCCATCTTCAACCGTTTCGTCCAAAATTTCCCGCATTCTCTTTTTGTTTGCTTCACATTCCACGCTGTCATAATCAGGTGTCTTTTCTTTTTTTGAAAACAATCCCATTTATATCAACCTCCTCTGTTTGTAATATATCGCTTTATTCGGATTATACCATGTCCGCAACGCGAACTGGTATAATTTCGTGCATCTCCGCCGGTTGCTGCGTTTTATGCGCGGCGAGGCGGAGGCACTTTTCAAATCCGTATAATAGTCACTTTGTGACTATTATACCATGTCCGCAACGCGGACTGGTATAATTTTGCGCATCGCCGGTTTCGAGCGAA
>CATIYX010000034.1 GCA_949739095.1 uncultured Clostridia bacterium
CCCAAATACCCGGCAGTCCAATGGAGGTGCCGACCACGCGCGGGTAGATGATGTTGCCTTCAAGCTGCTGCAACACAATAATAAATACAATGAACCACAACGCTTTCATGGGGCTGACCATCAGAATCAAAAATGCGCCGATGGCAGTTCCGATAAACGCGCCGAACATGGGAATCAGCGCCGTGAATCCCACCAGCACCGAAATCATGGTCGCATAGGGGAACCGGAATAGCTTCATGCCAATGAAACATAGAAGCCCAATGATAACCGCCTCCAAAAATTGTCCCGAAACAAAATTGGAAAAAATACGGTTGGAAATGTGGCAGATTTCCACAAAACGGTCTACAGGTCGGCGCGGCAAAAATGCGTGCAGTAACCGTTGAAATTGGCGCGCCAACGTCTCTTTTTGCAGCAGGACATAAATGGAAAAAATGAATCCCATGATGAAATTGAACACACCGCTGAAAATGGAAGTGGTTACGCCAACGGTGGTATTGAGAAAATCGCCGGACCAATTTTTCAGAAAATCCGTCACCATATTTGTGATTCTGTCCCAGTCAATTTGGATTGCGGAGAGTTGCATATTACCCAGCCCGAACCGCTCCATCATGTTCATACTCCAGTATTCCAGATTCTGTGCATACTGCGGCATATTGCCAATCAGAAGTTCAATCGTGCGTTTGAGTTCGGGAATAATCAAAAACATGACGAACATCACGATACCTGTCACGACCACCAGTGTCAGCACAAGACAAACCGGGCGGCGGAGTACCCGCCAAATCTTGCTGTTTTTTCGATTCAAAAAGGCAAAGATTTTGTCTTCAAACAGCTTGAGCAATACGTTGAGGATGAAGGCAGTACAAAGACCAAAAATGATGGGAAACAAAATGCCGTAAAATGTCCCCAGCCCCTCCAACACCAAATGTAAATTTTGCAGTCCCAAAAACAGAACAATGGAAACCGCAATGATACCAATGATTTTTTTCATATTAGAACGGTTTAAGTCCATAGAATTTCCTTCTTTCCCTGTGGTGTTTCATCAATAGTAGCTTTTCCTATAGCATACCAAACTATGCTAGTCCTGTCAAGTATTAGTATATATGCTTTTGGAAGAAAGAAAACGGAAACCTCTGTATGGTTGACAAAGCGGCAGGGATGGTATAAAATAGAAACAGAACCTGTGGACCGAAAAGGGGGAGAGACTATGGAACATCAGGAAATGCAGGAGACGCCACAGAAAGAGCGCACACGGTGGATTCCAATTTGGGCGAAACTGCTGATTGTGCTGTTGGCACTGGCGGGCAGCGTTGCCTATGGATTCTATAAAGTGGGCGCCGGAATCAGTAATCCGGAAACGATTGCAAAAGAATATGTCAGAGATTTGGCGGCAGGACAATATGAAAATGCCTATGACCAGCTAAAGCTGGAGGATGAAACATGGTTTGGGCAGCGGAAATTTGCCCAGGCAATGGATGCGTCATTTGCACAATGTGCGATTCGGGACATCAGCGCGTCAGCAGGCAGGAAACAAAAACAGGAAAACGGCACTGTCATGCGGCAAGTGAAAGTTTCCTTCACCACCGACAGCGGAGAGGCGCGTGAGTGGCAGGTAGACTTGGTGCAGGACGGAAAGCTGCTGAATATTTATGATAACTGGTGCATTGTGCCGACAGAAATTATGCAGGAAAATTGGACAGTGGCGGTACCGTCCGGCGCACAGCTTACCATTGACCAAATCCATGTCAGCGGAGATTATTTGCAGCAGACACAGACTTATGAAGATGCGGCGGGAGCGACGCAGGACGTGTATGTGTTGCCGCAGGTATTCCGCGGAGACTACCGCGTGCAGGTGGAACTGGAGGACTGCATACCGTGGCAGGGACAGCTCAGCACAGACAGAATGCAGAGCGTGGCGCTGGAGCCGGAGGGCTGGCTCTATGACGGCATCGGCAAGAAGCTGGAAAAGGCGCAAAGGATAGCGTTTGATGCCATTTTCCACGGCGGCAATCTGGAAAAACTACAAGAATATGCGGATTTATATTCCATGTTCTATCAAAAGACAAAGGAACGCAGCAGTGGTGTGGACAAGACCTATGATAAATGGAAAAACATCAAAGTAAACGGCGTCACGATAGATCAATTTGAAGTTCTGGACAGCCGTCACATCCGCGTGACCTATACTGTCAGGGAGACGCGTGTGCCCAAAGACGGCGGCGAAAGCAGGGAACAAACGGAACGGGAAACTGTTATGATGGAACGCCGCAACGATTCCTATATTATCACATTGGATAATAACAACTAAAGGAAAAAACGCTCGAAATGAGGTTGAAAAAGCTTCATTTCGAGCGTTTTTTATGCAAAGAGGTACAGGCTCTTTTTTATATAAGGCGTTTGTTGCCGAAGATTTCCGGCCGCCCTTTCCCGAACCGGTTTATCCGTGCAGCCAAGGATCCACTTTGCCCCATTCGGAAGGAATCCAGGCAATCTCCAGACATTGCTCCGCTGCCGCACGGACAGAGGAATAATCGCCGCTGATATCATATAAGGAAAACAGGGCTTCCGCTTCCTCCAGTGTTTCAAGGAGTGCTGATATGTCGCGGCGGTAGTCAAATGGTGTGTCGGGATAAACATGTCCGCTATAGATTTCACTCAAATGGAACTTCACGAAGCGCAGCATATCCTTTGTCTGTGTTTCTGCATCATTCATTGTCCTGCGTAATGTGGTAAGAGAGGTTTTTTTCGCGCAGGCAGTATAGGTCTGATAGGTTTCCGCGGATAGATTTTTTCGTGCAGTATCAATCATTTGATATAGTTCCTGTGCATTCCCTGCGCTAAGCCAGACAAAGGCTTCATGTACGGCGTGATACGCATCTTCCAGTTCCATATAATAAGCCAGCGCGGCGTTCACGAATGCCGTATCTTCTTCGGAGAGCGTATCGTTCAGCAACACAGGGACATCGGGCGTAGCAGAGGGCTGCGGTGTGGCAGTGTCTTCCGGCGCAGGTGTCGCTGTGGGCGCGGGAGTAGTTTCCGGTGTGGAAGTCGCAGTAGATTCAGGGAGATGTGTTGGTGAAGTGAGAATAACCGTATTTGTTTCGCCCTGCCAGTCCACTGTCACGCCAAACGTTTCACTAATCGCGCGCAGCGGTACCAGCGTCCGG
This sequence comes from uncultured Clostridia bacterium, assembly GCA_949739095.1. Taxonomy (GTDB): domain Bacteria; phylum Bacillota; class Clostridia; order RUG12999; family RUG12999; genus JAAWTG01. The sequence goes on from CATIYX010000034.1 coordinate 3,162, forward strand.
TCATTCACCAGCATAGCGGGTGCATCCAGCGGAACGGAAGTATCATCTACCTCCATGAGCGCATTACCAATTTGAATACGAATAGTTATGCCGTCTCTGATGGAAACGGCAGTTTGGGATTCCTCGTCCCAGTCCACCTCAGCGCCCAGTGCAGTAAAAATAGCACGCACGGGAACCATGGTGCGGTCGTTCACCAGCATGGGCGGCACGTCAAAAGAAAGCGCGCTGCCGTCCAGAATTACGGAAATTGTTTCATCCTGTGCAGTAATAACTGCCGGAACCATGCTAAGTAGTAGGACTGCCGTTAACAAGAAGGTGAATATACGTTTCATTATAGCTACCTCCGATTCTTTTGCATTTCCCCCAAATGCCATCGAAACTGCGAGGGAACATGGCATTGGATTGGGAATTTTATCACTCATAGTTTACCATATATGTTTGTATTTGTCCGGAGCAGAGGCCTTTAAAATGAAACATATATTCTGTCTGGAGAGGCGGCGGCGCTCAAAATGATAAGAGCAAGCAATAGATACCGTTCCCATTTTATCCGCATGTTTTATTCCCCCTCTGCATCGCACCACTGCCGCACAAATTTGCCGCCCAGATAGTCAAATTTATCTCCCTGCCGGCGGTTTTCCCGCTCCATTTTTTCTTCAATCATGTCTTTGATTTTCCACCAACTGGTGTGGTGGTTGCAGGAGAGCGTATCCTCCTCCGGTGCGCGTCCCACCAGCCGCGCAATGGTAATGTTCGGGTTCAAATATTCCAAAAACGTCACGCACCGCTCCACATAGTCCTCCAGCGGCAGCAAATGAAGTGTGCCGTCCGCATATGCCTGCGCCAGCGGTGTATCCTTGGGAATATAGAGCGCATGCAGTTTCACGCTGGAAAACCGCAGTGCACTGAGCAGCTTTGCTGTTTCTATAACGTCTTCTAAAGTATCCCATGGCAAGTCGGCAATCACATGCGCACATGTTTCGAAGCCATAGGGGAGAATGGCGATTCGTGCATCCACAAATTCCGCCAGCGAATGCCCGCGTCCCAGCTGGGAAAGTGTTTTATAGTTGACGGTTTGCAGTCCCAGTTCCACCGTGATTTCCACATCAAATTTCTGCTGCGCTTCCGCCAGAATGTCCAGATAAGGCGCTGCAATGCAGTCGGGGCGGGTGGAAACAGCAAGCTCCACCACGCCGGGCATACCGG
>CATIYX010000035.1 GCA_949739095.1 uncultured Clostridia bacterium
AATGTCCCCCGCCTGCTGCCATAAGCAGCAGGCTCCTCCTCTTACTTTTCTTGGGCGATAGGTTCTCCGCTTTTGCCCCTGCATCCCCCTTTATTTTTCTTGGAGATATATTCTTCGCTTAGTGTCCCGAAAGTGCGCTACGGAACGTTTCCTTATGAAATATGCTCTAGAGAATACCTAATAATTTTAAGGTGCGGATACCATCCATCATTCCTTGGCGGTAATAGTAATCAATTTCAATGTTTTCACCATACCCAATATCGTCCAAATAGTCTTGTGCTTGCTGTCGGTCTTTTTCCGGTACAAGCTCCAGCAGCTTTTTCTGACCGCCATCATAAAAGCGTTGGTGCTCTAAGTATTCAGGCGATTCGGAAAACCGTGTAGAAGCAATCTCCCACATTTTCATGAGATAATCACTAAAAGCTTTTTCGTGTGAGTGTGGCATATGTTATCATCCTTTCTAAAATACCTAGCATGTAGTGTGACACTAGTATATCATAACTGATGGCAGATGTCAATAGAAACTTAAAATATTTTTAAAGGAGTATCTATATGGAATCCTTGTCAAAACAGCTGATTCAATTAAGAAAGAAAAACAATGTTACACAACGAAGATTAGGAGAATTGATTGGAAAGTCAGAACAAGCCTATCAGAAGTATGAATATGAGAGAGCGAAACCACCGATTGAAGCTTTACTTATCTATGCCACCTTTTATCATACTTCCATACACTATTTAGTCACAGGGATAGAGGTAGAGGAAAACTATGATGAAGAAAACGTCACGTCTTTTTCGGAGCGAATCAAAGAACTACGGAAGAAAAAGCACATGACTCAAAAGCAAGTAGCAGCGGAACTTGGTATCCGCTACACAGCATATCAAGCCTACGAATACGGAAAAAGCGAACCCAATTTAGACCATCTGTTGCAGCTTGCAGACCTGTTTCAGGTGACACTGGACGAATTGTTGGGACGGAATGAAAAATAGAACAGGCACAAATAATAATAACCGTATCCGTCTTTCTCTTTTGCAGACGGATACGCCATTTTTCAATCATGAAATGTCTGGACATGTGCCAGACATTCCATACCGCTCAGCCGCCAGCGTTTCGCTAGGAACGCTGCGCGAGCGAAGGCGGCTAAGTGGGGGGCTAAGAGCGAAGGGTATTTCCCTCAGAAAAAATAAAGGAGGAGCCACCTACATTATATGTAGGTGGCGGGGGACATTTTTCACGAGGGATATACCCGTAGCGAAACTTGGGGGAATCCACGTGTGCCGCGGAGTGGTAAAGGGGGGAGACATAACAAGTCCCTCTCGTGAAATATAAACGGAGGTTACTTTATGATTCCTTGGACATGGATTTTGACAGTCAGTGGGATTGCC
>CATIYX010000036.1 GCA_949739095.1 uncultured Clostridia bacterium
ATGGCGGGAGCGTTTCACGGTGTTGGAGAACCGGAATGTGTGATTAACGTGGGTGTCAGTGGACCCGGTGTGGTACGTAACGCGGTTGCAAAACTGGGTAAAAATGCATCATTTGATATATTAGCAGAAACCATTAAAAAAACAGCGTTTAAAATCACCAGAATGGGACAGTTGGTGGCACATGAAGCGTCTCGCCGTTTGAATGTACCGTTTGGTATTGTGGACTTGTCGCTGGCGCCAACGCCGGCAGTAGGCGACAGTGTGGCATATATTTTAGAAGAAATGGGACTGGAACAGTGCGGTACTCATGGGACGACGGCAGCGCTGGCGCTGCTCAATGACGCTGTCAAAAAAGGTGGCGTTATGGCAAGTTCTCACGTAGGCGGATTATCGGGTGCATTTATTCCGGTGAGTGAAGATGCAGGGATGATTAGTGCGGTGCGCAGCGGCGCCTTGTCGCTAGAAAAATTGGAAGCAATGACTTGCGTTTGCTCGGTCGGTCTGGATATGATTGTGGTGCCGGGCGATACACCGGCGCAGACCATTTCGGCAATTATTGCTGATGAAAGTGCTATTGGTATGATTAACAATAAAACAACGGCGGTGAGGATTATTCCGGCGATCGGCAAACAAGTGGGCGATACGGTGGAATTTGGTGGATTGCTGGGCAGCGGCCCGGTGATGCCGGTGAGCCGCTATTCGAGTGAGATATTTGTAGGACGCGGCGGAAGGATTCCTGCACCAATTCATAGTTTGCGCAACTAATGTGTATAGCGGAAGAAGGAGATTTCAGATGGAAGATATGATTAAACAAATTCTAGATATGGAAAAAAAGGCGCATGATATTGTAGAAGCGGCGCGGGAAAAGCAGAACCATCTGGACGAGGACGTGGAAAGTGCAGTGCAGGAATTAAAACAAGATTGGACGGTTAAAATGGACAAAAAACTTGAAATGCTGCGCGCACAGGAAGCAGAGATAGCACAGGATAAATTGGCGCAGATAGAATCCAATACCAAAGCGCAATTAAAAAAACTGGAACGGTTATATCAGGAAAATGAGAAAAAGTGGGTGGATATGCTGTTTGAGGATATTTTTACTACCAGTTCATGAGGCGAATCGAAGACGGTTTTTGCAGAATAACCGTAGACGAGGCAGATAAATGCGTTGCTGCGGTAAGGGAGGTGCTGAAATGTCTTTTTCTGGTTTGCTGCGTTACGGTGCGTTGGCAACGAAGCTCAAATCTATGTCAGGAAAACTGCTCACAGCGGCGCAGTTGGAGGAATTGAAAAGCAAACAAACGGTGACAGAGGCGGTGGGATACCTGAAATATGATACGGCATACCGCGAGGTATTGGAGCCCGTCAGAGAAGAAGAGGTACACCGCGATTTGCTGGAGTGGCTGCTGCATATCAGTGCATTCGAGGATTTTGTGAAATTGCAGCATTTTATGAATATTTCGGACAGACGATTTTTGCAAACATGGCTGGTGCGGCATGAAATTAACATGTTGAAACTAATTATCCGACGGGTTGGTACCGGCGAAGCATTCCATGGCGTTATCTATAAAGTGCCGCGAGAGTTTCAGGCGATATCCAGAATTGACTTTTCGAAAATGGAACAGGCGCACACGGTGGAGGATGTTATTGAGGCGTTGCACGGAATTCCTTACCAGCGGGTGTTGCGGGCTGCCTATGGGCAGGAAACGCAAAATGGGGAAACTGCATATTTTGATATGGAGACGCAACTTGATATTTATTATTATACCAATCTTTGGCGGCAAATCAAACGGTCACTGCAAGGGAAGAACCGTAAAAAAATGGAACAATATGTTGGCTATGAGGCGGACATATTAAATTTACTCTGGATTTACCGCAGCAAAAAATATTATCACATGCCGCATGACTTCATCTATGCGCTGTTGATTCCGGTCCATGGTCGGTTGCGGGAAAAAGAAATCAAACGTTTGGTGGAAGCGGATTCGCCGGAGGGAATTGTGGCGATTGCAAAAGAAAACAAATATACCGATATATTCAGCAAACATGATAATGGGCTTTATGAGAGAACGTTACTGCAACTCCAGCTGAAACTGATGAAAAAAATGAATGGTGGCAATGCCTATCAGCTTACTGCTGCATTTGAATATCTTGGCGCGAAACAGTTGGAATTGGATAATATTGGTTCGATTATAGAATGTATCCGCTATCGAATTCCAAAGGAAGAAATGTGGCGGTATGTCGTATAAAATGAAGTAAGCAGGTGCAGACTTATGGCAATACAGAAAATGAAATTGATTCATATGATGGGACCGTTGGAGCTGTTTGACGATGTGATGGAACAATATGTCATTGACAGGGATGTACAAATGGAAGATGCAATGAAGGTAACGCATAACATCAAAGGGTTGCAGCGGTTTATAGAGGTTAATCCATATGGCGATATGTTCAAAGCATTAAAGGATATTTGTCAGTTCCTGGAGGTGGAGCCGCAATATATGCCCGGGGCAGAGAGGCCGGAAGAAGATGTGAAAGCGTGTCTGGAACAGTTACGTAGAGACATCACAGAGAAAATGGAACGAGTGAAGGACTGGACAAAGCGGAGCGAGGAGAACAAAATTTTAATTGCCCATTTAGAACATATGCGGGAGATTGACATTCCACTGGAAGAAATGTTTTCCTTTGAGTTTATGCGGTTCCGATTTGGCAGGATGACCAGAGAAGCCTATGCGAAATTAACAACCTATCTTGGGGAACTACCGATGGTGTTTCTTAAAGGTGCGGAGGAAGAAGGATATGTCTACGGAATGTATTTAACGCCACATGGCAGCAGTAAACATGTGGATGATGTGTTTGCAACATTGAATTTTGAACGTATCCGCATTTCAGACAAGGCAATGGGAAAACCACGCGATGCGCTGCAAATGTTGGAGCAGGAGAATGAAATGCTGCAGAGGCAGGCAGAGCAGAATGCGTTGGAACTAAAAAATCGAATGCAAGCAGATTTGCCCAAAATTATGCGATGGTACAGTTATTATAAACGTAAGTTTTATGTACATGAAATTCGCGGGAAAGCGGCACACACGGAGGACAGCTTTTATGTGGCTTGCTGGGCAGGTCGTGAAGAAGCAAAACAGATGGAAAAGGCGTTGGACAGGGAAAAAGATGTGATGTTGGTGAGTCAGGACCCCAGCGAGCTGGAAAAAGAATTGGTTCCGCCGACCAAAATGAAAAACTGGAAATGGGCGCAGCCATTTGAGATGTTTGTGGAAATGTATGGACTGCCAAATTATCGTGAGATGGATGCAACGCCGCTGCTTGCCGTCACATATATTCTCATGTTTGGAATGATGTTTGGAGATGTAGGGCAGGGCGCAGTGCTTGCCACCATAGGTTTCATCTTATATAAATGGAAGAAAGTCCGCCTTGCGGGTATCGTATCCATGGTGGGAGTGAGCGGCACGTTGTTCGGATTTGTCTATGGAAGCATTTTCGGTAATGAGGAAATATTACCGGGGTTGATTCATCCGATGGAAAGCACCAATACCTTGTTGATTCTGGCGGTAGCATTTGGCGTGATAATGCTGCTGATTGCCATGATAGCGAATATCCTCAATGCTATTAAAACAGGAAATCGTGGCAGATTATTGTTTAGTCAAAATGGACTGGCGGGACTTGTTTTTTATGTGGCAGTGATTGCAGTGGTGGTCAGCACTATTACAAAAGGTGCAAGCGTGCCGGTGATTGTCGGAATTTTTCTGTTTGGTGTACCACTGTTGCTTATCTTTTTACAAAAACCGCTGGGTGCACTGTTGGAAAAAAAGAAATCGTGGATGCCGGAGCGAAAAGGCGAATTTATCACGGAAAATTTCTTTGAGCTCTTTGAAATCCTGCTGAGTTATATCACCAACACCATTTCTTTTATCCGTATTGGGGCGTTTGCGCTGGTACACGCAGGCATGATGATGGTGGTCTACAGCTTTGTGGAAATGGCAGGCGCCGGCGGACCGGTCGTGTTGGTATTTGGGAATCTGTTTGTCATGGGCATGGAAGGGTTTATTGTTTGTATTCAAACGCTGCGTTTGGAATTTTATGAAATGTTCGGACGGTTCTTTGACGGAGATGGAAAACCGTTTGTACCATATAAAACAGTTTTAGAGAAGTAAGATAAGAGTAGAAAAGGAGAAATGGATATGAGTACATTGGTAACATTAGTCACAATTGCGTTGGTTTTATCGGTCGCGATTCCGGTTTTGATTTATGTGAAAAGCGAAAAAGGTGTGAAAAGCAAAAAAATAGCTCTCTTTACGAATATAGGGATGTATTTTACGCTGATGGTCGCATCCGTCATTGCAATGTGTACTGGAGCAGTGGGAGCGGAAGAAGCGGCAGCAGCATCCATGAGTTCCGGTATGGGATATTTGGCAGCGGGACTGGCAACCGGTATGGCAACCATTGGTGCCGGTATTGCAGTAGGTGCTGCGGCGTCAGCAGCGCTGGGCGCTATCAGTGAAAATGAAAAAGTATTCGGGAAAGCGTTGGTATTCGTTGCGCTGGCAGAGGGTGTTGCGTTATATGGACTGCTGATTTCATTTATGATTATCGGAAATCTATAAAACATACCGAAAAGAGGCGAAATGGGTATGAAATTGTTTGTGATAAGTGACAACGTGGATACGCAGACAGGGATGCGTTTGGCAGGAACAGAAGGCGTTGTTGTGCATGAGAGAGAAGAATTTGAAGAAGCCGTCAGAACTGCTCTGAACGATAAAGAAATCGGCGTGCTGTTGATTACGGAGAAACTGGCACAGGAGTTTTCGGAAACAGTTTCAGAATTAAAGATGAGTGTATCGCTGCCATTGGTGGTGGAAATTCCGGACCGGCATGGTACAGGACGTGCGCCTGATTCCATTACATCCTATGTAAAAGAAGCGATTGGCGTGAAGATTTAGATAAGGAGGTGGCAGATGTGCGTCAGATGGAAGAAAAATTGCAGGTGTTTGAGCAAGAAATTCTAAAGGAAGCCAATCAGAAAAAAATGGCGATTGAACAGGATACAGAGCGGGAAAAGCAAGAGCGTATTGCACAAAAAGAAAACGAAATTCTTACGAAAGCCTATCAAACCATCCAAAAAGAGCTTGGGAAAATCCGCAAGGAACAGAATGAAATGTTGTCCAAAGCGGCAAGCGACAGTAAACGTCTGATATTGAACCGCCGTGGTGAGATTATTCAAAACGTTTTTCGGCAATTGATGGAACGCATTGAAGCCTATCGAGAAACAGAAGCCTATGCGGCATTTGTGCTCCGGTGTGCCAAGGCAGGACTGGAGGAAGTGGGAAATGGGGACATTGTTGTTTTGATTGATAAACGGGATTTAAAACAAAAAACTCCATTGGAAAAACTTGGTGTTCCTGTAGAACAAGACGCGATGGATATTTTGGGTGGCTGCCGGGTGCTGAATCGGTCCCGCAGTTTGGTGAGTGACCGTTCGCTTGCCAAATGTATCGCAGATGAAAAGGAACATTTTTTAGAAGAAACGGATTTTCGTATCCAGCCGGTATAATGGTGCAGATACCCTCTCTTAGGGGGAGCGGGTAAGGAAAGGTGTTTTGGAACATGGTAAAAGGAACGATATATGAAATCAATGGACCGGTGGTCAAGGTCAGGGATGTGAAAGGCTTTTCCATTTCAGAACTGGTGAAAGTGGGGAAAGAAAAGCTGATTGGCGAGGTGATTGGAATTGACGGTGAAAGTACCGTTATTCAGGTATATGAAACAACAGCGGGTCTGAAGCCGGGAGAACCGGTGGTCGGAGAGGGAATGCCGTTGTCAGTCACGCTTGCACCTGGTATCATCAGCGGGATTTTTGATGGTATTGAGCGCCCGCTGGACATCATTGCAGAAAAGACCGGTGCATTTATCGCTCGCGGAGTGGATGTAGACCAATTGGATATGGAGAAAAAATGGGATACGCATATCACTGTGAAAGCAGGGGACAAGGTGGCAGGCGGCACGGTGATTGCCGAAGTACAGGAATCGGCGCTGATTGTGCATAAGGCTATGATTCCACCAGGCGTGGAGGGTACCATTGCAGAAGTAAAACCGGATGGCGGCTATACGATTTGTGAACCA
>CATIYX010000037.1 GCA_949739095.1 uncultured Clostridia bacterium
CGCGAAAATGGTCAGTCCCATGTCGGGTGACAACAAAAATGCAATTCAGTTTTGCGATTTGGACAATGACGGGGAAGATGAGGTCGTTGTATTTTATAAAGAGGAGGATACGCAAAAGCCTGTCACAGTCAAAGTGCTTGACCGCAATGGACAACAGTGGGAATCCACATATGAAATTGCGGGCAGTGGTAATGAAGTAGATAAGATTTACTATGCAGATGTGACCGGTGACAAGAAAAAAGAACTGATTATTGGCTGGCGGTTGTTTGACCAGACAAACAAAGGTGTTAGTATTTATAAAATTGGAAATAACAAGAAGGAAATTTTTGGTGCATCCTATAACGAAATGGTAATGACGGATTTTGACCAGAATGAAGTGCAGGAATTATGCGTTACGCAACCAAAAAAAGACACCGCAATGCAAGACATGGTGTTATACCGTTATCAAAAAGACGGCGTATCAGAAGTGAGTCGAATACCAATTAATATGGGGACAGACGGACGGTTTAACAATATAATATTTGGCAATATCAATACAAATCGGCGCGGCGTCTTTTTAGATTTGCTAGTGGGCGAAAAGTCCTATACCAAGGTGATTGGTATGGAAAACGGAGAACTCCTGAGTCTGTTTGAAACAGGAGAAGATATTGCACAACTACGTGATATACATGAGAAATGTCAGGATATTAACAGCGATGGAATTGTGGAAATTCCTATTGTGAGAGCGATGCCAAGTTATGAAAATGTGGATTCCATTGTAGCGGAAAACGTTGTTAGCTGGAACATTTGGCAGGAAGGTGCATTGCAAGAAGTGGAAAAGAGTTTTAACAATTATATAGACGGATATTTACTAATTTATCCGGCGACGTGGAAAAATGAAGAAATTACGGTAAATCGTAAAAATAACCAAGGAGAAAACAAAATTGAATTTTTAATGAAGGTCGGGTTTGACTATAAACCGGTTTTGACGATTTATTCCTACTATGTGAAGGATTTGAAAAATACGGATTTGGAAGGTAAGACGGAGATTACCAGAACGCTGAACAACGTATATGCCGTGAGTGCAACAGATTTAACCGGCGTGGATTTTGACGTGATTAAAAATAATTTTAAAATTGTTAGCTGGTAGAAAAGGACAGACAGAAATCAAAGAGAAGGTGATGATGGGATGAGAAAAGTGCTTGTTATGGAGGATGAAGAATATATCCGTGAATTTGTTGTGATTAACCTCAAACGCAGCGGATATGATGTGATAGAAGCGGATACAGGACAAAAAGCAATGGAATATATTGATACGGTACCGGATATTGATATTGCTATTTTGGATGTGATGCTGCCGGATACGGATGGATTCACGGTTTGTAAGTATATTCGTCAACGCAGTCAGACAATGGGAATTTTAATGTTGACGGCAAAAACACAGGAAATGGATAAGGTGACGGGACTTATGTCAGGCGCGGATGACTATGTGACAAAGCCGTTTAGTCCGGCGGAATTGACAGCGCGGATTGACGCACTTTATCGGCGCGTTGCCATGAGTGATAAGGATACTAAAAACGAAATTTCCTGTCCGCCGTTTAAGCTCAATACAAAGAGCCGGACATTGTATAAAAACGAAAAAATTATTGAATTAACGCAGGTGGAATATGCCATCATCAAAAATTTCATTGAAAATCCGGAGACAGCAATGAGCAGAGAAGAAATTTTGAATACCGTTTGGGGAAAGGATTTTTTTGGAGAACTGAAAATTGTGGACGTGAATGTACGGCGTATCCGCAAAAAAATTGAAGAGGATCCTGCGGAACCGCAATATATCCAGACGATTTGGGGATATGGCTACAAGTGGAGTATTCCGGCACAGGGATAGTGCAGTGATATACGAAAACGGTTTTTATATAGCCGGAAAGGGGTAGGACAAAGGACATGAAGGGAAATGACAGTATTCGTTCCCGTTGGCTGAAACGCTATTTGACAGCTGTTATTTTATTGCTGTTCATTGTGCAGGCAATTTTGATTGTGGTTGTGAACAACTATTATACGGCGGGGATTAAGGCAAATTGGACCAGCCGTGCCGGTGTGACAGCTTCCTTTTTTAGTAAATATATCATTACGGATACGAATGACTTATATAATAGCGCAAAAACGTTGGTGTATGAATTCGTGGGCAAAGAACAGATGGAAATGCAGTTTATTGATGTAAACGGAAATGTATTGTTATCGTCCAACGGAATCACACCTGCCTATAAAATTGAGACGCAGGACTATCAAAATGCCCTCAAAGGTAACACAACGATTTATCAGGGACGTAATGCGCGTACAGACGAGCGTATCATGTCGGCGGCGGCGCCTATTATTGACAGCGGTGGTCAGCTTTGTGGCGTAGTGCGTTATGTAACAAGCATGGAAAATGCCATGAAGAACGTGTTGATTGTATTTGGTATTTCCGTGGCAATCATTTTAATTATCATGATTTTTTTGATTTCATCAGGCGTTTATTTTCTCCATTCTATTATCAACCCGGTGGGACATATTACACAAAGCGCTAAAGAAGTCGCGAGAGGAAATCTCAATGTTGAAATTAAAAAAGAAAATGAAGATGAAATCGGAGAGCTGGCAGATACGCTGAACTTCATGATACAGGAACTTAAAAAATCAGACGACATTAAAAATGAGTTTATCTCTTCTGTTTCCCATGAACTGCGAACGCCGCTGACGTCTATCAAGGGTTGGAGCGAAACGGCTCTGGCAACGGATATGAAAGATAAAGAACAATTGCAAAAATGTTTATCCATCATTGCCAGCGAAAGTCAAAGGCTTGGTAACATGGTGGAGGAATTGCTGGATTTTTCCAGAATCTTGCGCGACCAGGTCATGCTGAATTTGCAGCCGGCGGATATTGAAAAAGAAATTGAAGACGTTTTGTTTATGCTGATGGATAAAATTAAAGCAAAAGGGATTATCATTTCTTATAATCCCATGTGCAGCAATCCTGATATCATGATAGATGAAGCTAAAATCAGACAAGTGATTATTAATATTCTGGATAATGCAATTAAGTTTTCGCGTGAGGAAGGAACCATTAAAATCACAACACAAAATCAGGATGGATTCGCTGTGGTTCAGATTGAGGACCAAGGGGAAGGTATTAAGGAAGAAGAACTGGACCATGTAAAAGATAAGTTTTTTAAAGGTTCCTCTCAGCATCATGGTAATGGTATCGGACTTGCCATTGCAGATGAAATGGTTCGCGCACACCATGGAATGCTGGAAATCAGCAGTGTTTATGGAGAAGGAACACAAATTACTATTCGTTTGCCGGAAGGAATAGAACTTACGGCGGAAGAACAGATAGAAGAAATGGAATAATGAATTTGTTGTCATTTAGAAATGCCGTCCACTGTATAGTGGGCGGCATTTTACAATAAAAACATTACAAAACAACGCACTATATAAATGCTTTGTGTTATAATATTTGAAAAAAATACTTGAAATTTAAGAAGGTATATAGTATACTAAAAAGGGGGGTGCGGGAAAAGGTAACAGAATAAGATATGGTAAGCAATACCCCCTGAATTATACACTAAAAAGGGGAGAGTATGATGTTAACCAGGCAGGAATTAAAACAAAATGCGTGGCAGGAACTATCCGGAAAATGGGGAAAGGCGGCAGGTGTCGGTCTGGGATGTATAGGAATTGAGCTGGCAGCCGGTCTGGTAGGTGCGCTGATTTACGCATTATCGTCGATAAGTATTTTGGGGATTATCATTGGGTTGCTTGTATGTGCTGCGTGTATCATTCCGTTAGGGCTTGTGATGAGAGCTGGATATGATTGGATTTTCTTAAAACTGCATCGGGGCGAAATAACCTATTTTGGAGACATTTTTTTGCCGTTTGCACAAATTGGGAAAATTCTTGTCATTGCGATATGTATCTGGATTATAAAATTACCGTTTCTGGTATTACAAGAACTTGATACATATGTCCATATGAATGTGGGTATTGCATTTATACTAACAATAGGCGCTATTGTTGCTATCGCTTATATTTCGCTTCATTTTGTACTAACAAACTATATTATGTATGACCAAAAAGAGCTTGGCGTTATTGCAACGATGAAACGTAGTGCGACACTGATGAAAGGGCAAAAAGGGAATTGTTTTGTGCTATTGCTTTCTTTCTTTTTATGGTATTTGCTGGGCGCCGTAACTTGTGGTATCGCGTTCTTGTGGGTTGCACCTTATGTCAAAACGACTATGGCTAATTTTTATGACTACTTGCTTTGGCAAGAGCAGCAAGCGCAAGAACAGGAAGCGGACATGTCGTCCGATACATGAGAATATTGATTACATAGAATGGAATATTAGAAGCCACCGGATAGAAGCTGTCCGGTGGCTTCAATTTTGTCTAAAGGCTGAGGGTAGTGATATATGAATACTAGTATAGTCTCTATGTTTGCGTTCGGTTTTTTATTTCGCAATCGGAATTTCCGGCTGCACGCCTTGTCTGAAAGCCGATATGTAAATAAGGGGCAGGATTAGTATTCAGGCAGATTCCTCCTCTGCGCTCATGTGCAGGCGGGCGGAGGAAGACACATCAAGAAA
>CATIYX010000038.1 GCA_949739095.1 uncultured Clostridia bacterium
TACGCGTCTTTTTAAGAAATCATCATTTAAAACACCAAAAGCCCTGATAGCACATGAAATGTGCCATTAGGGCTTTTTAAATTAATATCTACATCTCATATAATTGAGGTGACTTGTATTTTTTATTACAATCATTTTATCTTATTGCTCTACTTTGGGGGTCTCCATCTTTTTCACTTCCGGTTTGCTGCCGTCTTTCCAGATTTCTGCCAAAGATGCCGCCATACCGGCCATGCCCTGCATATCAGAAGGAATAATCAGCTTAGTTGCTTTGCCATTTGCAACTTGTTCCATGGTTTCATAGCTTTTCAGAACCAAAATTTCATTGCTTGGTGCCGCTTCTTTCAGCATACGGATACCATCTGCCGTTGCTTTCTGGACGTTACGAATTGCTTCCGCTTCCCCCTCTGCACGCCGGATTTGCGCTTCTTTTTCCGCTTCTGCGCGCAAAATTTGGGATTCTTTTTCTCCTTCTGCCACTAGAATAGCGGATTTCTTTTCTCCTTCCGCTTTCAGGATGGACTCACGGCGTTCACGTTCTGCTTTCATCTGTTTTTCCATTGCATTTTGAATTTCCGCCGGAGGCATGATGTTTTTCAGCTCCACACGGTTGATTTTAATGCCCCATGGGTCTGTCGCTTCATCCAAAATAGACCGCATTTTTGTGTTGACAACATCACGTGATGTCAACGTCTGGTCAAGCTCCATATCACCGACAATATTACGCAACGTTGTTGCCGTCAAATTTTCAATCGCCACCATCGGACGCTCCACACCATAGGTATATAGTTTGGGGTCAGTAATTTGAAAATAAACAACCGTGTCAATTTGCATGGTAACGTTATCCGCTGTAATCACAGGCTGCGGCGGAAAATCCACCACAATTTCCTTCAATGACACTTTCTTAGCTACTTTTTCCAAAAACGGCACTTTAAAATGTAGCCCAACTCCCCATGTCGCTTTATATGCACCCAAACGCTCCACAACAAAGGCGTTTGCCTGCGGTACAATTTTGATATTGACAACAATTAAAATCACAATTAAAACGAAAATGCCAAATACGATATATCCCATGATTTCCCTCCAATCTGCCGCTTTTGCGGCACATCAACATATAAGCAGCAACGGCACAATTCTCCGCTTCTGCCTTTTCTTTTTTTCAAATTCCGCTTAAACTTCCTGTTCAGTTTGCTCCTGCGTGCGGGAAACAATCACTTTTACGCCGCGAATTTCATGAATATCAACAGTCACCCCCGCCGGAATGATACTATTGTCCGCTGAGCGCGCAGACCAAACTTTTCCATCCGCTTTAACCGCGCCTGTTTCTCTGATATTATTAATTTCCTCCGTGACAATCCCAGTCATCCCAATCACCCTGTCGGAATTTGTCGGCGTTTTTTTCGCCATCATTTTCACAACAAACGGACGCGTTGACACTAGCAGCACTGACGTCACAAACGCAAACAAAATGAGCTGTGTCCATATGGGAAGATGAAACATTGCCGCAATCATTGCAACAAATGCGCCGCCAGCAAACCAAATTGTCACTAAATTAAATGAAGCAATTTCAATGATGACCAACACAACCGTGATAACCAGCCATAGCAATACTTCCTGCATAACCATTCACCTCTTTAGACAGGCTTCTTTTCCTTACTACCGCGGTCTACCGCCTGACGTTTTTCGAGTTCTCCAAACACCTCATCCCACGTCATTTGTTTTTCCGCCATCAGCACCATTAAATGATAGAGCAAATCCGCGATTTCGTAACGTACCTCTTCATTGCCCGCATTCTTCGCGCCAATGATAACCTCTGTCGCTTCCTCGCCAACTTTTTTCAGAATTTTATCCAATCCTTTTTCAAACAAATAGTTTGTATACGACCCTTCTTTGTGATTTTTCTTTCTGTCCAAAATTGTTTCATAAACTTCCTGTAAAACAATTGCTTTGTTATCGCTCTCTTCATTCTCTACAAATTTATCTGCATCTAATACCCGATAAAAACAACTGTTTTTTCCGGTGTGGCAGGCAGGGCCGTCCGGTGTGACCTTCAGCAGCAGACAATCCATATCACAGTCCACTCGCAGTGTTTCCACATTCATATAATTCCCGGAAGTTTCCCCTTTCAGCCACAGTTTTTGACGGCTGCGGCTATAAAAAACCGCTTTTCCGCTGGAAATAGTTTTTTCCAGAGATTCCCGGTTCATATAAGCCACCATCAGCACTTGCCCCGTTTTTGCATCCTGCAAGACGGCAGGTACCAGTCCATTTTCATCGAATTTGATTGTATCCAGTATCATTGGACTAATCGCTCCTTCCCAATTTATATTCTCACTTCTATTTTACTATTCTTCAAATATTGTTTCAAGTCCTTTATTTCCATTTCTTTATAATGAAACAGCGACGCTGCCAGCGCGGCGTCTGCCTTGCCTTCTGTGAGCACATCACTGAAATGCTCCATGGTACCCGCGCCGCCTGATGCAATGACCGGCACCTCCACCGATTCAGAAACCGCTCTCGTCAACGCCACGTCATATCCCGCTTTGGTACCGTCCGCGTCCATACTAGTGAGCAAAATTTCTCCCGCACCTAGTCGTACCACTTCTTTTGCCCATTCCAGCGCGTCTAA
>CATIYX010000039.1 GCA_949739095.1 uncultured Clostridia bacterium
ATAAAATCATATAATGTATGCAAATCATGCTTTGATATCACTTCGGCAACAAACAACGATTCACTTCCTCTCTGTGATTGGAATAATACTGCCGATATCTAAAACGTCCCCGTCGTCCAGACATACTATCCGCACGCCGTGGGCATGGCAAAATGTCTCAATTGCCTGTCCACACCCCAATCTTTTAATATCGCCAGTGAAAGCAAGCAAGTCTTTTTTTAATTTTCCGCTGGCGCCGCCAATCAATCCGGCATTCATACCCGGCAGCCGGATTTCTTCCGTTTCAATACACAATACGTCAAACCCAAGCGCGGTCGCCTTTTTTGCAATCCCTTTATCTCCGGTAATTAGTGCATTTTGGCTGACGACACATACGCTGCATTTGCTATATCCTTGCCGAACCGTTTCCCATTTTACACCGCGACGCGACAATTCCCGCCATGCCACTTCGTCCGTTGCAGTTTCCAAATGAAATGCATATGCGCCAACACTCACTATATTATATGCAACGTCCTGCGGGTAGTTCCGCCGGGCAAGCCTGTTTCCCGCAAGCAGACGGGCATTTTTTTCCTGCCACATTGTTTCATAATGGCTTAGTGCGCGCGGATCGCACACAAAAGTATTTCCACCTATATGCACCAGCTGCATGTCTATATGCCCTGCTATCGCAGGATGTATCTCTTCTAATATTACCCCTTTGAAGCAAGTTATGCCCATTTGTTCTAAATTTTTCACAATCTTCTCCGGCGTTCTACAGTCCACCAGAACGGCCGCAGCGTTCTCCGGCAAATTCGGACATTTCACAAACATGTTCCACCACCTCCCGCTGTTTTTTCTTTTATTTTAGCGCAAAACAGCAAATGGGTCAAGCATATGGATGATATGGGGATACACTTTGTTTTAAAATGCCTGTCTAAACATCTTTCCCTTTTTTCCGGCAATGGACGCCCTTGCAACACATATTGCTATGTAAAATACTTCCCTCAATGCAGTGTTTCCAAAATTTCTCTTTTCCATTCATGCACACATCTTGCAAATCCCCATATACTGAAATTGTAGTCCCCCTTTTCATGTAGTTCTTTTGAACTATTTATATAAAAAAAAGAACGGCACCACGTGTGCCGTTCTTTTTTCATTTTCTGAAATACCGCGCATAATACGCTTACGCCAGAACATCCGTAAATATGCCATTTGCATCGGTTCTGTCTCATTCCTCATCTTTTCTGTATGGCAATAACATTTCGTTGTTGTAACAATGAATCAAACAAAGTTACTTTATCGAAACACGCCCTTCTAAAATATCTCCAATTATTTTTTGTACTCTGATACCTGCGTTTTATTCTTTTGTTTCTTCCTGTTCCTCTATCGGCGTCACTTCCATTCGCACAGTTTGAATCCGCTGGTCTTCCATTTCTTTGACCGTCACGGTAACATTATGGAACGAAAATGTTTCATTTTCCTCTGGAATATCCTGTAAGGTATCCAAAATCCAGCCGCCGACTGTATTGCTGCCGCCAGACAACTCTTTTTCTTTATATTGCACGCCGACTTGATCAAAAACGTCATAAATGTTTGCCTGTGCATTCACTTCATATACATGCTCCGCTACTGGCACAACATCTTCTTCAATTTCTTCGTCCTCGTCCCAAATTTCGCCAACCAGTTCCTCCAGAATATCCTCCACGGTAATCACGCCTGCTGTTCCGCCGTAATCGTCCACCACAATCGCCATCTGCTGCTTTTTCTTTTGCAATTCTGCCAGCGCCAGCGATATTTTCAGGCTCTGCGGAATAAATAACGCCTCCCGCGCTAAGCTACGCAAATCTATTGGTTCGCCGCTCAGCAGTTTAGACAAAAATTCCCGTTCGTGCAAAATACCGATAACGTTATCGATTTGCCCTTCATAGACCGGCATTCTGGAAAACTTGCAAGTGAAAAATAAATTTTTCACTTCCTCCGGCTCCATATCGACATCCACCGCCGCCACATCAACGCGCGGCGTAAAAATTTCATCCACGTCTATTTCATCAAATTCCAGTGCGCTTTGCGCTAGTTCGCTTTCCTGTTCCTCTAAAACACCCTCGTCTTGAATCTCCTGCATGATAACTTTCAATTCTTCTTCCGTGACAGACGGCTGCTCTTTTTCTTTTTTTCCGGCAACCAATTTGCGCAGACCGATAAAGAACCACACCAGCGGACTGAACAACTTCATCAAAAAGTGCAGAATACCGGCAACTTTCAATGCAAAGTCTTCCGCATTTTCTTTGGCAAAACTTTTCGGCAAAATTTCGCCAAAAATCAATACCAGAATTGTCATGGCAATTGTTGAAATCCATGCGCCGTTCGTGCCGAAAAAGATGGTCGCTATCACTGTTCCCAAAGAGGCAGACGCAATATTGACGATATTGTTACCAATCAAAATCGTGGAAAGCGCCTTGTCATAGCTCTGTGCAATTTTAAGCGCTGTTTTCGCCTTTTTGTTTCCTTCTTTGGCATAGTTTTTCATTCGGATTTCATTCATACTGGAAAACGCCGTCTCCGAAGCCGAAAAAAATGCCGATAGTGCAATTAACACTCCTAGTACAATAAACATCCATAAATGAACGTCCAAGCAAAACTCACTCCTGTTACTATCATATTTTTAGTGCGTAAACCCTATATAAGACTTACACCCGCTCGCATAATATCATACTCCTATTGTACTATTTATTTTTTATTTGTCAAGTTTTTTTCCAAATTCAGGGAAAAACTACAATTTCAGCAGTATATACTTGACAATTCATGGTATTTCATATTATAATAAAAATGTATATACCTATATAATATTTCAGAAAAGGAGTGAATGGAACACCATGGACGATGGACCTAGTTGTAGGCAGTGCAATGCTCTTGTCATATGCAGGCTCCACGGTCGGCTGAATTTATAATATAATTCATCTCACCGTATTACTTTCAATACTACATTTCTTGTTTTTAACCATGAAAGGAGTCTGTCTATTATGGGAAGCGTAAACAATATCATCATCCGATGTCTTGTTCTGTTGCTGCTGATTGTCTGTAACGCCTTTTTCGCTTCATCGGAAATGGCTATGATTACAGTAAATGAACAAAAAATTGATAAACTCGCGCGCAGTGGAAACAAACGCGCTAAACTTTTGGTAAAACTGCTTGACGAACCCAGCCGTTTTCTCTCCACAGTCCAAGTCGGTGTAACACTGTCTGGTTTTCTTGCCAGCGCTGTGGCGGCGGACAGTTTTGCAGAAATTCTGGCGAACTGGTTCGTGACAATTTACCCTAATTTTTCACCGGGACTGGTACGCAGTGTCATGCTGATTATTATTACATTGCTGCTCTCCTATGTCACCTTGATTTTCGGAGAATTGGTCCCCAAGCGGTTCGGTATGAAACATGACGTAAAAACTGCCATGTTCGCCGTCCCGATTCTTACATTTATTGCGGGTGCTCTCAGTCCTTTCGTTCGTTTCCTGACCGCTTCTACTAATGGTGTTTTGCGGTTGATTGGCATTAATCCCCACGAAGAGGAAAACGAAGTAACCGAGGAAGAAATCCGTTTGATGGTGGATGCCGGTGAGGAACACGGCGTCATTCCGGAAAACGAAAAAACAATGATTAACAACATTTTTAAATTTGACGATATTGCGGTAGAGCGTATTATGACGCACCGGACAGAAGTAGTTGCCATTGATAAAGATACTAGTTTTTCTGAACTGGTGGAACTTGCGGCAAATGAACGCTATTCCCGTCTGCCCGTTTACGACGAAAGTTTGGATAACATTATCGGTATTTTACATATCCGCTCTTTGTTATCCTTTCTACAGGATACGTCGCCGGAAGATTTCGATTTAATGAAACTTGTCAAAGAACCCTATTTTGTGCCGCAGTCTAAAATGGCAAATGACCTGTTCCGTGAATTGCAGGAAAGCAAGGTGCATATTGCCGTAGTCGTGGATGAATATGGCGGCACCGCCGGTATTATCACACTGGAGGATTTAATTGAATTCATTCTCGGCAATATTCAGGATGAATACGACGACGAAGAATTTGAAACACAAATGCTGGATGAAAATACCTATTTAATCGATGGTGGCGCAGACTTTGAAATGATTTGCGAATTGTTGCAGCTGCCGCTCAGCGAACAAGATTTAGAGGAACATGACTACGATACCATTGGCGGTTTTGTCATGGGTATGCTGGACAAAATTCCGGCAGAGGGTGACCAATTTGAATTTAAACACACCTCATTTGAAGTGCTAGAATTGGATGACAAGCGGATTGTGAAAGTGAAAGCGGTGAAACTATCTCCTGTTGCGGAAGAGCCGGAAGCAGCTTCGGACGATAGTTCCAAATAAATACTACAGGTTTCCGGTTCTCTGCCGGAAACCTTTTTCATAACGCGAAAGATAGCACCTGTTTACTAAAGAAAGGATGAATCACATGAATTTATATGCTGTTTTGGGTAGCCCTATCGCCCATACTCTCTCCCCCTGTATTCACAAAAAGGCATTTGAAGTCAAAGGCATTTCCGCCGACTACATTCCCCTACACATGCCGCCTGAACGGCTTGCACAGGATATTGACTTTTTGCGCCATCATTTCAGCGGTTTTAACTGTACCATTCCGTTGAAAGTGAAAATTCTTCCGCATTTGGCGGAA
>CATIYX010000040.1 GCA_949739095.1 uncultured Clostridia bacterium
ATCGCTGGTTGCGATATTGGATGCGGACAAAGAAGGGTTCCTGCGCAGTGAAACGTCGCTGGTGCAGACCATTGGGCGTGCCGCGCGTAACAGCGAAGGGAAAGTAATTATGTATGCGGATAAAATCACGGAGGCAATGCGCAGGGCGATAGAGGAAACCAATCGGCGCCGTTCGATCCAAATGCAATATAATGAAGAAAACCACATCACGCCAAAAACAATTGTTAAGGATGTGCGTGAAGCCATTGAAGCAACAATTGTGGAGTCGGAGAATGAACCGGTGGTGGCGAAAGAAGATGTGGAGGAAAAAGTTCGCGTGCTGACGAGCGAAATGCAAAAAGCGGCAGAGATGTTAGAATTCGAACTTGCCGCCAAGCTGCGTGATGAAATCAAGGAACTACAAAAGAAATTGGGGTGATGAAGATGTCTTTTGACAAAATTACGATTCAGGGTGCCAGAGAGCACAATTTAAAAAACATAGACATTGAAGTGCCACGGGAGAAATTGGTGGTGTTCACTGGACTTTCCGGTTCAGGAAAATCGTCTCTGGCATTTGATACGATATATGCAGAAGGGCAGCGGCGGTATGTGGAATCGTTGTCTGCCTATGCGCGCCAGTTTTTGGGGCAAATGGAAAAACCCGATGTGGATTATATTGAAGGGCTTTCGCCTGCCATTTCCATTGACCAGAAAACGACCAGCAAAAATCCACGTTCCACAGTGGGCACTGTGACAGAAATTTATGATTATATGCGCTTGATGTATGCGCGTATTGGTGTGCCGCACTGCCCCAAATGCGGTGTTGAAATTCAGCAACAGACCATTGACCAGATTTGTGACCAAGTGCTTGCGTTTGAAGAAGGAACGCGTATGCTGATTTTAGCGCCTGTTATCCGCGCCAAAAAAGGACAGCACCAAAAGGTGCTGGAAAATGCAAAGAAAAACGGATATGTTCGCGTGCGCGTGGATGGGGAAATGCGGGAACTGGAAGAAGAAATTAACTTAGAAAAAACGAAAAAGCATAATATTGATATTGTGGTGGACCGTCTCATTATCCGTCCGGGCGTGGAAACGCGTTTGACAGATTCTTTGGAAACTGCTTTGAGTCTGGCTAGCGGATTGGCATATGTTAGTATTGTGGATGGTGAGGAAATTTTATTCAGTCAAAACTATGCTTGCAGCATTTGCGGCATGAGCATTGAAGAACTTTCGCCTCGCATGTTTTCGTTCAACAGTCCCTATGGCGCATGTCCGACCTGTGCGGGGCTGGGCATGATGATGAAGATAGACCCGGAACTCATTTTAGATAAGAAAAAATCAATCCGCGGGGGCGGTATTTTGGCGAGCGGCTGGGGAAATGTAGGGGATGAAAATTCTCTTGCGGCAATGTATTTCGGCGCATTGGCAAAAGAATATGATTTCAGCCTTGATACACCGATTGCACAGTTGCCAAAGGATGTAATGGACGTTATTTTATATGGCAGCA
The DNA here is from genome assembly GCA_949739095.1 of uncultured Clostridia bacterium. Taxonomy (GTDB): domain Bacteria; phylum Bacillota; class Clostridia; order RUG12999; family RUG12999; genus JAAWTG01. Next base: position 1,487 of record CATIYX010000040.1, read on the forward strand.
AAGGCAAAAAAATGCAGTTTGAATATAAACGTTCTTTTGGCAGCACTTCCTATATGGGAACATTCGAGGGCATTGTGAACAATCTGGAGCGGCGTTATGCAGAAACGCAGTCCGACTATGCCAAAGCGGAAATTGAAACTTATATGAGCAATATTCACTGTCCCGATTGTCATGGGAAACGTCTGAAACCGGAAGTGTTGGCAGTGACAGTCGGCGACAAAAATATTGAAGAACTGACCTCCTTATCCATTGTGAAAATAATGGAGTTTTTGGACCAGTTGGAATTAACACCCAAGCAGGAACAAATTGCCCACCAGATTTTAAAAGAAATCAAAGCGCGTCTGGGATTTTTGGTGAATGTCGGATTGGATTATCTGACATTATCGCGCAGTGCAGGAACGCTGTCTGGCGGAGAAGCACAGCGTATCCGTCTGGCAACGCAGATTGGCTCCGGTTTGATGGGCGTATTATATATCTTGGATGAACCTAGCATTGGGCTGCACCAACGGGACAATGACCGACTGCTGGAAGCGTTAAAGCATTTGCGAGATTTGGGGAATACGCTAATTGTGGTGGAACATGATGAAGATACCATGTATGCCGCCGACTGGATTATGGATATTGGTCCCGGCGCGGGTATTCACGGCGGTGAAGTCGTGGCACAGGGGACAGTGGATGACATCAAAGCATGTGAAGGTTCCATTACCGGTCAATATTTAAGCGGGACAAAAAAAATTGAAGTGCCGGCACAGCGGCGTCCTGGCAACGGAAATGTATTGACGGTGCGCGGAGCAGCGGAAAACAATCTAAAAAAGATTGATGTAGATTTTCCGCTGGGGACGTTCATTGCAGTGACTGGTGTTTCAGGAAGCGGAAAAAGTTCTCTAATTAACGAGATTTTGTATAAAATTTTGGCAACAGAGCTGAATGGCGCGCGCAAACGCCCAGGCGCATATGACGAAATTGTTGGATTGGAGCATACCGACAAAGTGATTGACATTGACCAATCTCCTATCGGACGCACACCGCGGTCCAATCCGGCAACCTATACCGGCGTGTTTTCCGATATTCGTGATTTATTCGCCGCTACGGTGGACGCAAAGGCGCGCGGGTATAAATCGGGACGGTTCAGCTTTAACATTAAAGGTGGACGTTGTGAGGCGTGTAGTGGCGACGGTATCAATAAAATTGAAATGCATTTCTTGCCGGATATTTATGTGCCGTGTGAAGTTTGTAAAGGGCAGCGATATAACCGCGAAACTTTGGAGGTGCGTTATAAGGGTAAAAATATTAGTGAAGTGCTGGACATGACGGTAGATGAAGCAGTAGAATTTTTTGAAAATATCCCTAAAATTCATCGTAAAATTCAAACGCTTTCTGAAGTGGGACTGGGCTATATTAAACTAGGGCAAAGCTCCACGACATTGTCCGGTGGGGAAGCGCAGCGCGTGAAACTGGCAACGGAACTATCCAGACGCCCGACCGGAAAAACCGTCTATATTCTGGACGAGCCGACGACCGGTCTGCATACAGCGGATGTCCACAAGCTTATTACAGTTTTACAAAAGTTTGTGGACAGTGGAAATACCGTTATTGTAATTGAACATAATCTGGATGTGATTAAAACAGCGGATTGGATTATTGACCTCGGTCCGGAGGGCGGCGACCGCGGCGGAAATGTTGTGGTAGCGGGAACACCGGAGACAGTTGCAAAGGCAAAAGGTTCCTACACAGGAAAATATTTGAAAAAATACTTGTAATTTTTCGCACCTTACGGTACAATAAGAATAAGAAGCACGATACGTATGAAGAGGGGAACAAGTCCTGTTTCATACGTATCTTTTTATAAAGGAGCGGAATAGCATGAAACAAATTGCGGTAATTGGTTCCGGCAGTTGGGGCTGCGCATTGGCAGTGCTGCTTGCGGAAAAAGGATATGAAATTCGTCTGTGGTCATTTTTTGAAGAAGAAAGCGCGGCACTGGGGAAAGACAGAGAAAACAAGGTATGTCTACCTGGTGTGAAATTTCCGAATAATATTATATGCAGTCCCGATTTGGAATATTGTATCAAGGGCAGTGAGGCGATTATCAGCAGTGTACCGTCAAAAGGCGTACGGAGCACAGCACAAAAAATGAAAGCATATTTGGATGTAGAAAAACAAATTGTCATCAGCGTGTCCAAGGGACTGGAAGCGGACTCTCTCATGCGTCTGAGTGAGGTGCTGAAGGCAGAAATTTCGGGGCTGCGAATTGCGGCATTGTCGGGTCCTTCCCATGCAGAGGAAGTAGCAAAAAACATGCCGACTACCATTGTTGCGGCGGCGGAGAATATTGCGGTTGCGGAATATGTGCAGGATTTGTTTATGACGGATTCTTTTCGTGTATATAAAAATACAGATATTGCGGGTGTGGAGTATGGTGGAGCACTGAAAAACATCATTGCACTATGTGCTGGAATCTCCGATGGCGCAGGGTTTGGTGACAACGCTAAGGCGGCACTGATGACGCGAGGTATCACGGAAATTTCAAGATTGGGTGTGGCACTGGGCGCAAAAGCAGAAACCTTCTCAGGGCTGAGCGGAATAGGTGATTTGATAGTTACTTGCACCAGTATGCATTCTCGAAATCGGCGGGCGGGCATTTTAATTGGACAGGGAATGAAAGTGGAGGACGCACTAGAGGACGTGAAAATGGTGGTGGAAGGTGTTCCGGCAACGCTTGCCGCTTATCATCTGGCACAGCAGCAAGGGATTGAAATGCCGATTGTGGAGCAGGCATACCGTGTGTTGTTTGAAGGCGAAAGCCCTGTGAAGGCAGTTAGTGGACTTATGTTGCGTGACAGAAAACATGAATGAGAGAAAAAGGTAAGTGGAGAAGGATAGAAAAATGCAGGGGAACAGTTTATTGAAAAGAATGTCGTATAAAAACGGCGTGAGCGTTATTTTAAGTATTTGTATCAGTATGCTTGTAATAACAACATTAAAAGTCTATGCCGATGTGACATTGGCACCGGCACATGCCGATGCGCCCAAAACGTTAGAGGAGCTGCGCGTGTCAGATCTGGCGGAAGTCGCCAAACTACCTCGTTTTGACAGTCGTGATTATCAGATTATTACACCAGTAAAAGACCAGGGTAGTTCAGATTTGTGCTGGGCATATGCTTCGGTTAGTGCTTCGGAAGCGGCTATATTGCGAAAGGGAATTGACCCTAAGGCGGCGAATAATACATTGTCGCTTTCCGCTGAAAATCTTGGGTATGCCAGACATAACAGAGGTGCAGACCCTTTAGGAAACACAAAAGGAGAGATAACAGGGGCGAATTGGTATAATACCAGTGGAGATCCTGGGTATGGAGCCACAGTTTGGTCTCAGTGGTGCGGACCTGTTAAAACCGGTGTAAGTGTTGATTTAAAAACCATATATGATAACACAGATTACCGTTTGGAAAATGCGATTTGCATTCAAAATGAAAAAGACCGTGACGCAATAAAACGGGCAATTGTGCAATATGGAGCAGTCACATTTTCCTACAATAATAAATCAGAACGCGATTACTACAATGCGAAAAATGAAACCGGAAGTAGTTCATATCCTCATGCCTGCGCGATTATTGGCTGGGATGATTCTATTCCGGCAGAGAAATTCCAGCCGGGCGGTGCTACGCAGGATGGCGGATGGATTATCAAAAACAGTTATCATTCTCTGCCATATTTCTATTTGTCCTATGATTGCGGTAGCACCGCGATTGTTGCTTTTGATTATGTGCCGCGCGAAAAATATGAGTATAATTATTTTTATGACAGCCACGTACAGGATTTTGGACTGACGCTTTCAGTAAAGGGCAACAACTATGTTTCTAACGTCTTTGAAGCGAAAAAGGGCACAGACAGTATGTCCGAATACATTAAGGCTGTGAATGTAGGAATTATTGGAAAGAATGTGACCTGTGAAGCTGAAATCTATATAGATTTACAAGAGGTGCAGGATATCAGCGATATCTCTAATATAACACCCACAAAAGGGACGCTTGCAGCACAAAAAACAGAAGTGTTTGAGCATTCAGGATATTATACCATTATGTTGGATGAACCTATCAAGATTGAAAAGGGAAGTTATTTTAGTGTTGTGGTAAAAGTGTCCAATAGCGCCGGCAATGCAGTTATCAGGCTTACGCAGGAAAGTAATTTGACCTATCTGAATAAAGATTACTGGTACAAAAGTAATTATGCCGCCCGCATTAAAGCATTCACGGTTTGTCAGGAAAACAGCGGCACATGTGGACCGACACACACATGGGATGGTGGTGTTGTGGCGGAAAATGCAGGGTGTGAATCAGACGGGAATAGACGATATACGTGTACCATATGTGGACAGACCAAAAATGAAGTGATTGCGGCAACAGGACATAGATGGGACAAGTGGGGAATTTTTGTAAATCCCACACAGACTAAGACAGGGATAGCGACACGCGTTTGCCTAAATGATGACACACACAAGGAAAACTATACATTACCGGTTTTGTCTGATACAACAGTATGGACGGCAGGCGACTATGCTGCGCCGACAGAAAATCGTGATGGTTGGCAGGAATATATATCAGAATATGGAACGGTAAAGGTAATTCTTCCGTGTCTTCCGCCGACAGTATTCGGTGTACGCTATACAGATGATGGCAGTGTGCTGGTAACCGCGCCAAAACCGGGCATTTATTGCCTTATGTTTGCGGCATATGAAAGCGGCAGGATGCATGACGTTAAAGTAGTTCATGTTACGTTTCAGAAAGCGGGCAAACAGTTGCTTTCTCCACCTACCGGATTCGGCGACGGTGATACAAGTGCGGTGAGCATATTTTTTTGGAATAACGTTTCGGATATGCTGCCGCTGTGTCCTGTTATTTGAATTTAGTTTTTTTGCAGGAACATGTGAAAAATAACTGCAATCGGGTGGAGTTCTGACTGATTGTAGTCACCCCGCGGGAAAAGATTTTAGGCGATGTTTGTAACGGCACTGCTATTTGGACCATACAGAAGTGTTTCATAAAAGTTGGGATAGAACAGCTGATTCTATTTGCATTATGTAAAAAAGGATACCTTCGATTAGAAGGTATCCTTTTTTATCATAAACGATTGTTATTTGATGGAATTTTCGTAGGATTCGATCATTTTCTTAACCATCTGTCCGCCTACGGAACCTGCTTCTCTACTTGTCAGGTCTCCGTTGTAACCCTGTTTCAGGTTAACGCCTACTTCGTTAGCAGCTTCCATTTTGAATTTGTCCATA
>CATIYX010000041.1 GCA_949739095.1 uncultured Clostridia bacterium
TCCTATATCTCATGTTATCCATTATTTTCTATTCAAAACAGATACTTATTCCATACTATTATAATGAATTTTCCTTCATTTGTCAAGACCCTTTTCCACTTATGACTATTTTTCTTTTTTAAGCACCCTTCTTTTCCATAAAAATAGGTTGAAATTTCTTCAATTTTATGGTATAATTCATATATATGATGTTTTTTCGTCTTTTCTATAGTTTTCCACATAAATATTGCTATTTTGTGGAAAAGTGGGTGAAAAATATACGAGTTATCCACTTTTTTCCCACGAGTTATCCACTTTTGTGGAAAACCGCAACATTTGTTCGATTAAAAAAATGATGAAAATAAATGCGGATAAAAAAATATTTACAGTATGGCGGGGTGTGCTTTGGACCGGACACACCGTTTGCATACGACTGAAAAATTAAGGGGCTGGAAAAACTTATGCAATTTGAAGAAGATATTATAAAACTATGGAATCTTGCGCTTCCCCTAATTCGTGACGAAATTTCAGACGTCTCTTACAAAACATGGATTGAACCCATCAGACCTGTTTTACTCAAAGGAAGCACGATATGTTTCACGGCGGAAGACTTCGCCGTTGATTTTTTGAAAAAAAACTATGCACAGCGTATTGCCGATGCTATCAGCCAATTCACGGATATTCCGGGACTGACAGTGGATTTCATTTCCAAACGCAGTGAACAGGAATATGTGAGCCGCGCCATTTCCTATGATGAAGTGCGTCCGCCGGAACCAACGCCTCCCGTTTCTTTTGGACTCAATCAAAAATATACATTTGATTCTTTTGTGGTAGGCTCTTCCAACCGTTTTGCACATGCAGCTTCACTGGCAGTAGCGGAAACGCCTGCCATGGCATATAACCCGCTGTTTCTCTACGGCGGCAGCGGGCTTGGCAAAACACATTTAATGCAGGCAATCGGCAATTATATCTGCGACACCAATCCTTCCGCCAAAATTTTATATATTTCAGCGGAGAGTTTCACCAATGAACTGATTAACTCCATTAAAGACAACACCAACGAACAATTCCGCAATAAATACCGAATGGTGGATGTGCTGATGATTGATGATATCCAGTTTATCAGCGGAAAAGAAAAAACGGAGGAAGAATTCTTCCATACATTCAATTATCTGCATCAAGCAAACAAACAAATCGTTATTTCCTGTGACCGTCCGCCGCGTGAAATGCATACGTTGGAGGACCGGCTGCGCAGCCGTTTTGAATGGGGACTGATTTGCGATGTACAACCACCGGATTATGAAACGCGCGTGGCAATTTTGAAAAAGAAATGCCAAAATGAAAATCTCGAAGTACCGGACGGCGTTTTGGATTTTGTGGCAAGTAAAATTGACACCAACATCCGTGAACTGGAAGGTGCACTCACCCGTATTCAGGCGTTCAGCCGTCTGGAAGGCGCTGCAATTACCATTGAACTGGCAGCACATATTTTGCAAGAATATTCCGGTGAAAAAACAAGAACCTATTCTGTCAGCCAAATTCAAAACAAAGTGGCAGACTATTTTGATATTACCACACACGATATCCTTTCCTCCAAACGAAACAAGGAAATTGTCTATGCACGGCAGATTGCCATTTATATCTGCCGCACATTGCTGGACGTCTCTTTAAAACGGATTGGACAGGAATTTGGCGACCGTGACCATTCGACAATCATTCACTCTATTGATAAAATTGAAAGCGATTTGAAAACAAATCCCGCTGTGAAAAAAGATTTAGAACAGATATTACACGATATCAGGACATGAACTAAATATTCAAAAGAGGGATTCGTTCCGGTTCATTCTATTCACTGTCACGTCATCCCCTTTTTGGATTTTTCCTGCCGCCGTTCTTCGTTCGCGCTGCGCGAGCGTACTTCGACACTTGAACGGCGAGAGGTATGTAAACTTCGGCACACGCGTGCCCCAGAGGGTATGTCTGAAGCTTACATGAATGGAAATCAGTCCGGTTCCGGATAGTTACCGTAGAAGATGAAAATACCGGCAGAAATATTTCCTCTGCAGGGAAAGTCTTCCCTCGGGGTGCGTGGAGAACCCTATTTAAAAGGGGGACTTATTTCGGTCTGACGACCGTCAAGCCGTTCCCCTTGTTGTAATCCCCCTAAGCAGCCGCGTCCGCTCCCGCAGCGTTCCTGACGAAACGCTCGCAGCTGAATGGTATGGAATGTCCGGACATTCCAAAAACTCGAAAGTTCGGAACGCCCCGCGTTTTTGGGTAACCTTGCGCCAAAAAGTACAATCCGGTCGCGGCAGCGACAAGAATAATCTGAAATACATATCATAATAAGTACTTTTCAACATTATTCACAATTTTTTGTGGATATGTGAATAAACTCCTGTGGACAGACTGTGGAAGTTTTTTTCATCCACCCTACTCCACGATTTATTCCACTGTTTTCCACAGACATCTGTGGACACATATTCCTGTATCACAAAAGGTATGGACATGCTTTTCCACACTTTCCACGTTACTACGACTACGACGTTCTTTATATTCTATCTATCATAAGCGCGCAAGCGCGCGCTGCTCTTTCACGCTAACGCGTGTTTGCAAAAATGAATGGTTGATGGTTTCCATAAAAAACCATCTTACCGGATAGTTTTAAAAATGAAAACAGAATAAAAGGTACCATTTTTATAATATATCCTTACTAAAATATAAATATCAAAAAACCACCGGCAATCGCCGAACAAGCATAAGGAGGAACAATCAATGAAATTCATCTGTGACAAAGTGCTATTGCAAGAAGCTTTAACAGCAGCAAGCCGCGCTTCTACCACTAACTCTCCCAACATGATGCTGGCAAATCTACTACTCATAGCAGACGAAGGTCTCACAGTAGTAGGCAACAATTTAGAAATTTCCATCGAATATACCGTACCTGCTCAGGTGCAGGAAACAGGAAGTATTTGTATCAATTCCAGAACGCTGTGCGATATTGTACGTTCTTTACCGGACGAAGCCATTCTTTTTGAAGAAAACGATATGAATATTCACATCACCTGCGGCGAGACAGATTTTAAATTGATTGGTCTGAGTGCAGAAGATTTTCCAAGGTCAGAACCGGTGGAAGATGCTGTTAAAACTACGCTATCCTCACAATTGTTGACAGATATTGTCCGTCAGACAGGATTTGCTGTTGCAGTGACAGATGTAAAACCGCTTTTGACAGGAATCAAATTTGAAATTTCTCCTGACAATATTACGGCGGTTGCGCTGGACGGATATCGTCTGGCATTGCGGCGGGAAACGGTGGAAAGCGGTGCAGAGGTAACTTGCATTGTTCCGGGACGGTCTATGGGAGAACTTTGCCGCATTTTGAAAGATGAAGATGATGTATCCATTGAACTTGCAGATTCCGCAGCGCGGTTCCAGTTTGGTAGTTGTCTGTTTACTACGCGCCTTTTGCAAGGAGAATTTATTAATTATAATAATATTATACCGACTTCTGTAGATTCAACAGCAGTAGTTGGCGTGCCGGAACTGATGAAATGCGTGGAACGCGCAGCATTGCTGGCAGACCACGACGGTAGCAAAATTCCGGTAAAACTCACATTTCAGGGACCAAAACTGCATGTCACCTGTGAAACACAAAGCGGTCAGTTCCATGATGTACTAAATGTGGAAACAACGAATATGGAAGAATTCGAGATTGGTTTTAATCATAAATTTTTGCTGGACGCACTACGCGGTGCAGAATGTGAAACTGTCCGTATGGAATTTACAGGTTCCATCAAGCCGTTAGTAATCAAACCTATGGAAGGCAATGAATTTATCTTTATTGTCTTGCCGGTGAGACTGAAATAGGTTTAAAAAAAGGAACTTACGCGTGTCACGGAGTGGTACTTCGGCGTTGCCGTCATTTTTTGCTTATGCGTTGTGACTCATACCTTTAGACATGCATATTTGTAGTGGAATTTTTGGAATGTAAATATATTCTCTTTTACAAAGAAAAACGGGTTTCAAACAAGGATTGACAATTTTTTTAAAGCTAAGTCTGATACAATAGAGAAATAGAGTAGTAGAAAGGAAATCGCAAGATGGGACACAGCTATGAACAGGTGACTTTCACAAATATGTGTATGGTCTATGATGATGACGGAAATGTTTTGGTGCAGGAACGTGTTCATACAGGTTGGGACGGCATTGCATTTCCGGGCGGACATGTGGAAGCGGGAGAAGATTTTGTAGATGCGGTCAAACGTGAGATTCTGGAAGAAAGCGGACTACATATTTCTAATCTACAGCTTTGCGGTATCAAGCAATGGACAAAGGACGATGGTTCGCGTTATGTGGTGTTTTGTTACAAAACAAATCATTTTTCCGGTAAGCTTACTTCTTCTGAAGAAGGGGAAGTGCGTTGGGTAAAATTAGAAGAATTAAAAGAACTGCCACTCGCAAGAACGATGGAAAAAACATTACAATTGTTTTTAAATGATACGATTTGTGAATATTCTTTCCGGCTGGAAAACGGAGAAAGGATAGAAATTTTGAAATAGAAAGTGTTATTATACTTTTTGGCGCAAGGTTACCCAAAAACGCGGGGAGTTCCGATTCTCACCGCACCCCTACAAACGGCCCTTGCAGGGGGCTGGATTCGTTGCATATATTGCAGCGTTCTACGATAAGTAATAGAAAACGAAATACTTTTACGGTAACTAACCGGAACCGGACTACTTTTCAATTATCCAAAGTGCGGACATGTGCCGCGTCTTTGGATACCTCTCGCCGTTCGGAGTGCCGCAGGCGCGACGCGCGAGCGAACGTGACAGGGGGCAAAGAGCGGAGGGTATTTACCTCA
>CATIYX010000042.1 GCA_949739095.1 uncultured Clostridia bacterium
AAGCCATTTCTTTGGGAGTTTCCAAAATCAATGTAAATACAGAATGTCAACTGTCGTTTGCAGAGGCAACGCGTAAATATATTGAAGCAGGAAAAGACCAGCAGGGAAAGGGGTTTGACCCGCGGAAACTCTTAGCACCTGGCTTTGAAGCAATCAAAGAAACAGTAAAAGAGAAAATGGAATTGTTTGGTTCTGTAGGAAAAGCATAAATTTTGGGTCAAGATAAACGGCTGTCCAATTTTTGGACAGCCGTTTTTTATATATATTCAAAAATAGGCAATGACATATCAAGCGAAAAAAGTAGTTGTATTTTTTTCTGCGAATGGCCATGTAATTATCTATTACAACGATTGATTTATCTCTATAAATAGTCTGACCGCTGTTTTCTGAAAGGATAGACGTGAGACGTTTTTGAGGTTGAAATGCTCGTAATATGTTCTTTTTACAAAACAATGTATAAAATGCGCTAAAATATGGAAAAATAATCATATTGAATTTTCTTAAAGAAAGGGGGAACTTCTGCGAATGGGAGTACATTGGAATACTTTATGGAACAGGCGCATTCCACCACAAACGCATGAAGAAGATGCGATTAAGACCCCTATCAGTAAAAGTTTAGAAGAAAATATTAGCAGACTGAAGGAGCTGTTTGAGGGGAGTTCGGATATCGTATTTCACCGCTTTGATGCAGGCGATACCAAGGCAGCTTTAGTTTATGTGGATGGACTGATTAGCCGTGATTTGGTAGACAGAGACGCGATTCGCCCTATGATGAACGGTGATTTGTCCTTGCCGCCTCAGCGGCGGATGAATGTCGCGGAATATAAAAATGTAACGTCTTTGGAATCGTTTGTGCAATCGATTTTGTCTCCCAATACTGGGCTCTTGATAGACGGAGATACGGAAGGCTACATTATTGAATCCAAAGGATTTGACAGGCGTGGTATTTCGGAACCAAGCGGCGAGGAAGTGCTGCGAGGACCGCGAGAAGGTTTTGTGGAGAATATTCGCAATAATACGGCAATGTTGCGTCGGAAATTAAAAACGCCAGATTTGGTGATTGAAAGCGTTGTAGTAGGGAGAAAATCCAAAACCTATCTGGCAATTGCCTATTTGCGTAGTGTGGTGAACCGTAGTGTACTAAAAGAAATCAAAGAACGTATCCGCCAAATTGACATTGACGGTGTATTCGATACAGGATATATTGAACAATTGACAGAAAACAGTGCTTGGTCGCCGTTCTCTTCTTATTTTGTAACAGAAAAGCCGGATGTGACAGCCGGGAAATTGTTGGAAGGCAGAATTGCTGTTATTTGTGATGGTTCACCCCATGTTATCACTGCGCCCCATCTGTTTATCGAAAATTTGCAGGTCAGCGAAGATTACTATAACCGGACGCTGCATACAGCAATGTTGCGTATCATCCGTATGGTATCGCTACTGATAACCG
>CATIYX010000043.1 GCA_949739095.1 uncultured Clostridia bacterium
AACGGCTGCTGCCCTGCAAGCAGCCAATTCATTTATGTTGCCATTTATCCATACGGATAAATCCTTTTAAATCCTCTCCATCAGCATAGCGCTATTTCCCTTATGGGGTACTGGCGAGAATATTTTCTTCAAACTCTTCTTTTAACAAATCATGGAATTTAGAAACCGGAAATCCAACAATATTAAAATAATCACCTTCTATCCGGTCCACCAGCAACGCTCCTTTTCCTTGAATTCCATAGCCGCCGGCTTTATCCAGATATTCACCGGTTTCTATGTATGCCGCGATTTCCATCCTACTAAGCGGCTTAAAATGCACCCGGGAGCATTCCACCCGCGTTGCGCCTTTTCCCGTTGTTGTACTTATAACAGCAATTCCCGTATATACTTCATGCCAATTTCCTGCAAGATTTTGCAGCACCTGCGCTGCATGATGTGCAGAATTCGGCTTGCCCATAATATGCTTTCCGTCATACACTATGGTATCTGCGCCAATCACATAATAGCCGCTACCCTTTCCTTTTGCCACATCCGCCGCTTTAAGTAATGCAAGTTGCTGCACCAGCATATCCGGCAGAATATCCTGCTCCATGTTTTCCTCCGCATTGCTTGGCTGAATCAACGCTTCAATGCCAATGCTTTGCAAAATCTCTTTACGCCGCGGCGAAGCGGATGCTAATATAAATGTTTGATTCTTCATTTGCATAATCCTTCTGTTGTTAAAGAATTTTATATGTCAACGCACCCAGCAACATACCGATTACGTTTCCAATCGTAAATTTAAAACTGATTCCAAATGTCAGCTTCAAAATCCATAAATCCAGCGATAATGGTGAATCCATACCAATCTGCCCACCAAATCCCAGCCATGACAGTGGCGCAAATCCCGCCAAATAATTTCCCACTAGTCCACCAATAATTGCGCCAATGATAAGCGCCAAAATCCATCCTAAACCCCTTTTTGTTCTCATACCTCTACGCTCCTTGTCTTTCCGTGTTGTTTCAGAACTCTGCAGCTAAAATACGCACCCAGCCCTGTAAAAATGCCAAACAGAATGGATTGCGGTCCCACCAGCCATAAATACGATACAATTGCCGCATTTTGCAGCACCAGCGCCGACACCGCTGTTTGACAAACATTGTTGGCAAACGCTCCTGCCACACTAATGCCAGCAAAGCCAAGCCGACGGCTACACCTCAACAAAGCCATCACCACACAGGCCCCTAACGCTCCCGGCACAGAATACATTGCCGATGAAAAACCAGCGAACAGCAATGCGCCCAACAAGCTTCGGATACAGGTAATTGCCAGTGCCATCCGAACACCCAAGAGTTCTAATGCCAAAATCGTTATCATATTGGCAAGTCCCGGCTTGAGTCCAGGCAATGCGCCGGACAGTCCAAGCAAATGCTCCGCATATTGCAGTGCCAGTCCAACTGCTATCAGCAACCCTGCATATACCAGATTTCTATTCGCTGAGTGCATCTAAATCACGCTCTCCACTTATTTTTATTACCAATTTATTGGGTAAACATACTATGGTTTCCCCTGATTTATGAATGGCACCTTGCTTCACATCCAGTTTGTCCGGACAATCCGCATCTAAAACACATACATCTTTATCGGAAATCCGCAATGTATTACTGCCATATTGCGTTCTGATTTGGATTTCTTCCGGCTGATGGTAACGTTTCATCTCATAGCGGGCATAGGGTTTTCCCGCCACTTCCACTTCTATAGAAACCGGTTCTCCCAAGAATCCGGTACATAAAAAATATAAACCAAATGCCAGTCCCAAAACAGCAATAAAAATCGAAACATCCCATTTTGTGAAGCTTTTCCTCATGCTACTCTGCACCTCGATAAAAATGACCGCGTGTGTAATACTGCGGTGGTGTACCTTTTCCTGACACAAATTCCTGATAAATCTCCAAACATCGTCGTGGTGATTCTTCAGTAAATGCTAGTTTCACCGCACTGACACCGCAACGCCGCAACGCCTGCATTTGGTCTGCCATATAAATTGGCACACTGTTATACACCGTGGATATGCAGCCATCTTTCGCCACACGCATTTGGGCACCCTTACGGTCTTGCAGAATATATTGTTTTCCTTCCGCGCACCCACATCCATTTTTAGCAACTTGAATCAAGCAATTTTCAATTTTCATCAGCGCTGCTTTTCCATATCCGGTCACTTCCACCGGAAGCGGACTTTGGCGAATCAATGCTTCTAAGCCACGCAAGTTTAGCTCCCTGCTTGCTTCTACAGCCTCCAGTCCAAATGCTTTCCAAAATACAGCCGCTGCCGTATTTCCGACATTCAACTCCGCCGTGCCAAATAAAGAAAATCCCATTTCCTTTGCACATAGCAGCAATCCGACATTGCCCGCGGCAATGCTTCTGACGCCACACTGACGGCATATCTGCAGCTGCGCTTGGGCACGCCGCATTGCCTCTTCCCGTAAAATCATAGGGAAATAAGCAACTGTCTGCTCCGATATTTCAATGTTTTGTATACAATCGGCTGGGACATATAAACGAGCTACCGGCTGATCTGCAAACGCAGCAGCCTGTGCAGCAGTTTCTGTCCATACCGTGATTGCCATATCTTTTTGCACTGTCCTCCCACTTTTCTGCGGTTGATAGACAGCATTCCAATGTTCCTGTTTTGCTTTTCCTATTCTTGTTTCCAATTGTTCCACCAATGTCCTACGCACAGCATTCAGTGCGCTTTTGGGAACAAATGCTTCTTCTTCCAATTCTATCTCAAGGTTTTGCAGCATAAAATTGCTGCCACCTAATTTACCCAGTTGCGTTTCCACCATTTCGCGCGTGACAGGATTTCCTGCCGCCCGCTGAACCACCTGCCCTGTGCAGGTCACTTCTATATCTTTATACCTTGCTGTTGCCATCAGTGGTATTCCCACCCGAATCTGTATTAATATTTCAATGTTTTTCTGTCGGTTTTCTACACCTGGTGCATATGTCTCCTGTAGCTGTTTCAATAGCTGCGGGTCCTGTTTTTCATAGATATCATCATTTGATGCTTCTGTTTTCATCATACCTCGCCCGGTTTTTCCTGCATAATACGCTTCTGTAAACCGGTCACGGCTAAACACATTTTGTAATAGCTGCATCTCCTGCGGCGTTATCGCACGGTTTTCATCAATGCAACTGCGGTAAACTTTTGTTGCCGCCGCTACATATGTGGCACTTTTCATTCTTCCTTCAATTTTCAAACTGTTAACGCCCATGGAAATTAATTCGGGAATATATGCACCCAAGCATAAATCCTTGGGGCTCATCAAATATCCCTGCCCGATATTCTTTCCATCCTCCAGCATCGTATACGGCAGTCGGCATGGCTGTGCACATCTGCCGCGGTTACCGCTGCGCCCACCTATCATACTGCTCAGCAGACACTGTCCGGAATTGGACATACAAAGCGCCCCATGAACAAAAACCTCTGTTTCTATTGAAATTTCTCTAGAAATCTTTTTAATCTCGCTACGCGGTAATTCCCGCGCAAGCACAACTCTGCTAAAGCCTGCTTGCTGTGCAAAGCGCGCCCCTTCCAAATTATGGATGGTCATTTGTGTGCTGGCGTGAAGCGGAACCGGAATACCAGCTTCCAGTAGAACTTTGGCAAGTCCTAAGTCCTGAATAATCAATGCGTCCGCACCAGCACGCACCGCTTCCGCTGCCAATTGTACCGCCTGTGACAGCTCTCTGTCATAAATCAGCGTATTCATTGCAACGTGAATTTGAACGCCGCGCAAGTGGCAATAAACCGCTGCCTCGCATAGGCTATTCACATCAAAATTCTTTGCATACTGCCTTGCACCAAATGCCTGCAACCCCAAATATACTGCATCTGCACCATTTTGCACTGCCGCCTGAAGTGCCTCTCTGCTTCCTGCCGGCGCCAATAATTCAATTCCCATCTGTTCTACCTTTTCCCATGTTCTGTAGGTTTTCCGGCTTTATCAAACATTGCCGTCTGCACATTTTGTTCTTCCTCCCGCAGACAGTCCAGTTCCACTTCCATTTCTTCCACATGCGCCCGTAATTCTTTCATTTCTTGTTGCAGCGCCACCAGCTCACTTTGCGATTTTATCACATCTTCTGCTAAATTTAGCGCTGTCAGCACCATTTTGACATCCGTACTGATAAACTGGTTTCTACTCTCAATTTCCGCTATTTTACCATTGACAAGTTCAGCAACCTTATGTAGATATGCTTCCGGTTCTGTTGACACCAAATGATAATTTTTATGGTCTATTTTCACTTGGACTTTAATCGGTTCGGGCACTGAAACCGCCTCCCTTCAAGCAATGCGTCCACTATCCATATCATCTATATAGTTGATAGACAAACAGGACAAATAAGCAATGATAATAAATGCAAAACATTTTCGCCCTCGTGCACGAAGGTGGTTCCAAGTCGTATCCCGACAAGGAACTTCCTTTACTAATAGTCATATACGATTATTATACCATATCTACGGAGCAGATTGGTATAGTTTCGTGCATCTCCGACGACCCGCGACTTTTATGGTCGGCGAGACGGAGGCACTTTCGATTTATAATAGTCGTCCCCACGACTATTATACCATAATTCTCAGGAATAACAAGTATTTTTTCTTGATTTATAAAAAAATATAAAGAAATCTGCCAAATTTTCACAAATTTTTCTTCATCTTGATATGCGGACAAAATTCATCTAAATATTCTTCCCCCTCCGCTCCATATCCCAGTCTCTCATAAAATCCTGCTGCCCTGCATTGTGCGCTGAGTTCAATTTCCTTTGCCCCCAAACGGTTCGCCTGCGCTTCCAAAGACTTCATGATAAGT
>CATIYX010000044.1 GCA_949739095.1 uncultured Clostridia bacterium
GACGTAGCAAGCTATGCCGCTACGCCGTTGGTCGCCAGCCATTCCTGTAGCCGCGCAATCTGTCCCCATCCGCGCAACCTAACGGACGAACAGTTCCGTCTACTGCTGGATTCCGGCGGCGGCGTTGGCGTTTGTTTCTATCCTCTGTTTTTGAACAACACCAAAAATGCAAGTTTAAGTGACGCCATCCTTCACATCGACCATTTTTGCTGGCTGGGCGGCGGTATGGGTGTTGGTTTGGGCAGTGATTTTGACGGCACCCCTACCAAAAACACAGATTTATACGACTCTTCTTGCTATCAAAAACTCTTCACAGAACTTGCCAACCACGGCTATACTCATCATGATATTGAACAAATTTCCTATCGCAGCCTCTCTGAAATCTTGCACACAATTCTGAAAAAATGAAATTTTTGTCGTTTCTTCTTGCATTTTTTTAAATTTTGTATTACAATGGTATGGAAAGATATGAAAAGCACAGGAGGAACTATCATGTTTGTTTCCACAAAAGCAAAGGCGGTTCATCCCTCTTCCACGTTGGCAATCGATGCAAAATTTAAAGCAATGAAAGCGGAAGGCATTGATGTGGTCGGCTTCGGCACAGGGGAACCTGATTTTGATACACCGGCGCATATCAAAAGCGCTGCAATCCGCGCAATTGAAGATGGCTTTACCAAATATACACCGGCGTCCGGTATGCCCGCGCTGAAAAAGGCAGTCTGCACAAAGTTGAAACGGGACAACGGACTAGACTACACACCGGACCAAATTGTCATTTCCAATGGAGCAAAGCACTCCTTAATGAATATTTTCACCGCAATTTGTAATCCCGGCGATGAAGTGATTATTCCAACGCCCTATTGGGTGAGCTATCCCGAAATGGTAGCACTGGCAGATGGCGTACCTGTGTTTGTGACCACAAGGGAAGAAATCGGTTTTAAAATGACTCCAGATGCGCTGGCATCAGCTATTACAAGCCGGACGCGGGCAGTAGTGTTAAACAGTCCCAGCAATCCCACAGGAATGGTCTACACCGAAGATGAACTACGTGCGCTGGCAGAAACCGCTATTGCTCACGATATCTATATCATTTCCGATGAAGTATATGAACATCTGGTCTATGACGGCAACCACCATGTCAGCGTTGCGTCGTTTGGCGGTGCAATTCAAGACCACACCATTGTGGTCAATGCCGTCAGTAAAACCTATGCTATGACGGGCTGGCGGATTGGCTTTACTGCCTGCGGCAGTGAACTTGCCAAAGCCATGGGCAATATTCAGAGCCATGCGACTTCCAACCCCAATTCTATTGCACAGGCTGCGGCGATTGCAGCACTGGAAGGTCCGCTGGACGCAGTATTTGACATGCGGGAAGCATTCCGGCAACGCCGCGATTACATGGTACAACGAATTAACGCACTTCCTCTAGTTTCCTGCACCACCCCCGGCGGAGCATTTTATGTGATGATGAACATACAGCAACTTATAGGACGCAGTTTCTACGGACATACCATTTCCGGCAGCGATGATTTTGCACAGCTTCTGCTGGAACAAAACAAAGTTGCCGTAGTGCCGGGCAGCGGTTTTGGCGCAGAAGGATATGTCCGCTGGTCCTATGCAACTTCCATGGAATCCATCCAAAAAGGGCTGGACCGTCTGGAACAGTTTTTGAATGCTGAAGGCTAGGAAATTTCAGCTCCCATACGGCAGATTTAACACTGCATTCATCTTTGAATCATATTCGCTCTTGATGTATATTCCTTGCTTTGGGGCATGAGTTTTCAGCGCGCAGTATTATACTTTTTCATTTGTTCGTCCTCTTCTTTTATATAAAGGTACCTACCGTTTTTTGCTAAGACGGCGGGTACCTTTTTTAATTTCCATGGCATAATCTCGCTATATTTCATAATATGTTAGAATAGGTCTCATATGATGACAAAAATGAATAGGAAGGTTGATAAATAAATGAATCTAAAAAAAATAGCAAAACTACTCATTTTGTTTCTATGCGGCGGTACCGCATATGTGTTAATTGAATTGTTATTCCGTGGACACAGCCACCCGAGCATGTTCCTGCTCGGTGGTACTGTCTTTGTCGAAATCGGCGGTTTGAATGAACTGTTCAAATGGGACATGAGTCTTATCCTGCAAGGACTGATAGGCTCCCTTATCATCACCGTTTCAGAACTCGCCGCCGGACTGTTGCTCAATCTATGGTTGAAGCTGGATGTGTGGGACTATTCCCATATGCCACTGAATTTTCTGGGACAAATATGCCTGCCATTTTCCATTGCATGGATTTTTGTATCTATTGCCGCGGTGATATTTGACGATTTTTTACGGCACTGGATGTTTGACGAAGACTATCCGCATTATAAACTCTTTTTATGACTCCATGCTAAAATTTCCGAACTCTTTCAAAAATAAAAAAGCGAACTAATTTCACTTCATTCGTTCGCTTTTCATGATATACGTTTTCATTGATGATCCTTGCCATTTCTTCTATCATCACATTGCTGTACTTTTCTTTGGCACAAACAAGTTTGACATGTCTGCTTTTTCCAGTTGCAGGAGTTGTATTTTTTTGTCAATTCCGCCTGCATAACCACTCAAGCTGCCATTGGTTCCCACCACTCTGTGGCAAGGAATAATAATGGAAATGGGATTATGCCCAACCGCACCGCCCACCGCTTGCGCTGACATACTTTCTCTGCCAAGTGATTTTGCTACTTTCTTTGCGATTGCACCATATGTTGTCACTTCACCATAGGGGATTTCGCGCAAACACTGCCATATGTTTTGGCGAAATGCATTGCCAATCGGTTGCAGCGGCAATTCCTCCGACCGCGGCTTTTCTCCTGCAAAATAACGGTTCAGCCAGCTTTTTGTTTTCGCAAAAATCTCCAGTTCATCTTTTCGCACCGGTGTTTCGTCAAGCGTACCCAAAAAATATTTCTGTCCGGCCAGCCATAGTCCAACAATATTTTCCCCATCACTCACGATGGTAAGTCGTCCGACCAGCGACGCATACTCAGTAGAATAAAACATTCTATTCCTCCCTCATTGATATCATTTTTTGTTTTATTTCTACATTCTGTGTATAGTTTCCTTCTTCTTCCCCCTATTTTTCAATTGAAACTTCTGCTTTTTTCTTAATAGAGGCTTCAATCGCCTGCAAAACATGTACATGTCGCAGCAAATCCTCCACTGATTTTGTTACTCTATGCTCCCGTATCTGCTTTGCGAAGTGTATCATGGTCTCACGGAAGATATCACCTGCGTCAATTCTATATGCAATATTTTTCTTTTCTCCATATACATTAACAAAATAGTCCTGATAGCCGCCAGTCATGATTAAATTGGCAAATTGGTCTTTATATTTTACAAAGATGGAAAACTGGTCGTGCTCCAATACGGCTGTTTGCACCATCTCCGGCTTTTTGCCTAAAAGTTGTAACATCATTTCCACACCATGGCACGCATAAAAAAATATTCCACCATACGGACTATTGATATCGCCGTTATGATTTAGGGAAATTCCCTTGACCATACCGACTTCCCCCTCGTCCAGCTGCCGCTTTAATTCTTTCAGGCTCCGGTTATGCTGCATACCTGATCCACCGGCTATGATACAGTCCCGCTGCCGCACCTCGTTTTCCAGAAGTAACATATCTTCTTTTGATATGCAAACCGGTTTATCTAAAAATACAGGATATCCTTTCCGTAAAAACGGCACGGCAAGCGCAACATGGTTATCACCGTTTCGCGTCACCACCATGACGGCATTGCAAAAATCAAACAACGCCTCCGGCTTCTGGAGGATGCGCGGAATACATCCCTGTCGCGCTATTTCCGCGGTATGCTCCGGCACATCGTCCATGCCGCAAATTGCCGTCACTCTGCAATCCGGAAGCAAAAACAACCCATTTTCATCCGGCAGATTACAGACTTTTGCAAACTCCCTTGCATGAATACTCTGCGACCCGATGATTCCAATATTTATCATGCTGCGTTCCTTCTTTCTATTATATCCCTACATTTGCTTTCCAGCTTTCAAGATGTTCTGCAATAAATGCATCATCGTGCAAATGCGGATACATGTCGTGTACCCGTTCAATCTCCGCAAGCTGTCCCTCTGACATAGTCTCTTCCGGATTCAGACAAAGAATATTCTCCATCAATCCCTGCCGGCGCAGCACTTCATGCAGTCCTGCAATGCAGCCTTTAAAACCGTTCGCTGTGTCAAAAAATGCACTGTTAGAATCAGTCACTTCTGCTGCAAGCGTCAGTAGTTCCGCCGGAACCACCGCATTGTTTTTCTCACTACGAATCCTCTCAAATATCTCCACTGCTTTTTTTGTCCATACCGACCAGTGTCCCAATAAGCCGCCTTCAAAGGCTTTCACAATTTCTTTGCCATCCTTTTGAAAACGATATTTCGTCAGTAAGTCTATCACAATATTGTCATCATTTCCTGTATACAGCGTAATTTCACTGCTGCGTGCCGACAGCGCAGCAGCGCGTACCACTTCCAATGTCTGATAACGGTTGAACGAAGCGCATTTGATTGCAACAACATTGTCTATCGCACAAATCTGTTCCCAATAGTCATAGGAAAATACGCGTCCGCCTACTGCCGTTTGCAGGTAGAACCCAATCACCGGCATAACTGCAGCAACTTCACGTGTGCGCTCTATCAGTTTGTTTTCCGGTCTGTCGTTCAGCCCGCCCGGACTCAGCAGCACAGCATCATAGCCATATTTTTTGGCGAGTTCCGCCTCTTTCACTGCCTGTTGCGTTTCGCCGCAAACGCCTGCAACCTTCACAATCACTTTATTTTGTTTCTGTTCAAACTTCTCCACCTCATCTGCCACAATTTGCAGCACCGGTTCAAACAGCCCGATTTCCGATTCGCGAATTTCAAATTGGGTGGTATGTACTGCTGTTGCAACGCCGCCTACGCCGCAATTTAAGTAATAGTTCATCAAAAGGCGTAACCCTTTTTCATTCAGCTTTCTATTGCCATTCAGTGCAAGCGGTGTTGCGGGAATTACCGTTCCCTGCCGCAGAATGTCCAATGCTTTTTCATGCCGATTCATCAATAGCTCCCCCTTCTTTCCTCAAAGTGTGTGGGTTTGTTCAGCGTCCGGCAGCCATCCAGCAGCCATTCCGCCTGCCACCGAATCAGAGATTTTGCACTGATACTCGGATATCCAAAAGTTTCCATCGCCAGCGATGCATCATTCAAATAAGCATCGTTCCCCTCATTTTCTTCAAATAATGGTTCTTTGCCAAGGTATTCTCCCAGTTCCAATGCCACTTTTCGGATAGACATGGTTTCCGGTCCTGTCACATTCATCACCTTCATAGGCGACTCCGCATGAAGCAGTCCCCGAATTGCAATCTCGTTTGCCGTACCCTGCCAGATGAAATTAAAACACGGTGTAGAAAGACTAATCTTTTCACCTTTTAAAATTTTCTCTGCCACATCATAGAGTACGCCATAGCGTAAATCCACAGCAAAATTCAAACGATAGATAAAAATTTTCGTACCAAATGCATTTGCTGCATATTCAAAAGCGCGTTCTCTTGCCAGACAACTCATGGTATATTCTCCCACCGGCTCCACCGGGTCTGTTTCACGACAGCCACCTTCAGCGAGCTTCACAATCGGATAGATATTTCCAGAAGAAAATACCACAATATTTGATTCTTTGAACTTATCCACTACAAACGCCGGAAGAGTGGAGTTCATTGCCCATGTCTGCCACTCATTACCACAGGTGCCAAACTTCTTACCTGCCATATAGATGACATTTTCCACTTCAGGAAGCGCATATAGCTTTTCTTTTTCAAGCAAATCCGCCGCAATGACCTCAATGCCGTTATCCAGCATGAGCTGCGTTGCAACCATGTCAGAGCCGCGGGATACGGCAATAATCCGTTTGTCTACGCCCGCCTCTTTTGCAGCGTTCTTCGCCAGTACACAAAGCGTGGGACCCATCTTACCGCCTGCACCCAGAATCATAATATCTCCTCGGATTTTTTTCATATCCTCCACCAACGCCCGACTTGGCGTGGTAAGCAGGTTATTTAACCGCTCCTCTGTCCATTTTTCTCTTTTCATGGTTTATACCTTCCCTTCCAAGTAGTTCCTGTATTCATCTCTTGTCAATTTTGGTTCAAAACTCTTTTTTACTTGTTTCGCTGTCTCTGCATGATGATATAACAGCTCGGCTGCAGTCATTGCTACTATTTTTGCTGGCAATAAATATGCCGTTTGTTTCTCTGCTACATGGAATTCTTTTTCGTGCAGCGCTCCGATAAATCCACCGACAGATGGTTGAATCACCGGAAGGATGCTGCTTAAATCTCCAATATCGGAAGAACCAGTCATTTCTGCGCCATAGACTAAATTTTCTTGCCCCACAAGCTGTGCCGCATTTCTTTCAAACACCTCGGACAGCTTTTTGCTTTCTTTCAGCGGCAAATAGCCAGGAATATCTTCAAATGTAACAGCCGCACCCACCATATCCGCCGCACCCTTCGCAGCGCGTTCTACCGCACAGTTACCCTTTTGAATTGCCTCATAGCTTATGCCTCGTACATATGTATCAATACACACCTCTGCCGGTACAGAATTTACCACATCGCCGCCTTTGGTGATGATGGGATGGATGCGTATTTTTTCTTCTTCCCGAAACGTTTCACGGTTGGCATGTACTCCCAAAATCGCAAGTGCCGCCGCATTCAGCGCATTCACGCCGTCAAACGGCGTGCTACCATGCACTGCTTTCCCATGAAAAGTTATCGATTTTGCCAAAAAACCAAGATTTTCTCCCTGCACAAACAATTTCTCCTGCGGTTCATTTGGCTGTGCATGTACCATCATTGCCATGTCCACATCATCAAACGCCCCTTCGGCAATGAGCTGTTGCTTACCGCCATAATAGGCTATTTTGCCACTGTCCTTTAAGGACTTGCGATATTCCATATCAATAAATTCTTCAGCAGGCGCCGCCAAAAAAGTGATATCTCCATCCAGATGTTCCATCACGCCGCTTTCGGCAAATGCAATTGCTGCGCCCAGCATTGCTGCCATTTGGGCATTATGCCCACAAGCGTGAGCAATCCCTTTTTCATCGGCAATGGGACTTCCTGCACACCCCAGTGCGTCCATCTCACCTATGATACAAACATTTGCGCTTGCTTCTCTGCCACAGAGTTTTCCTTTCACACCGGTAAGCGCATAGGGATAGTCATAGGCAATGCCCCATTTTTCCATTTCTCTTCGGACCAAAGCCGAGGTTTTTTCCTCACAGTAGCCGCGTTCCGGATTTTGGAGGATTTCATCGCCAATGCGATAGATTTCTTCTTTATGCATTTCGATTGTATCAATGAGTTTTCGCTTTATTTCCTCCAGCGTCACACTTACCTACACTCCTTTATTCATGCTGATATAGCTTCGCCAATCCTCCCTCCGCCGTTTCACGGTAGCGGCAGGACAAATCTTTTCCTGTTTCATACATAGTTTGAATCACCAAGTCCAGTGAAATTTTTCTCTGAGCATACAGCATTTCTGCCAGACTGACCGCATCCACAGCGCGCATTGCCGCCACCGCATTGCGTTCAATACAGGGTATCTGTACCAGACCGCCCACAGGGTCACAGGTAAGCCCCAAATGATGTTCCAGCGCAATCTCGGCTGCACATTCAATCTGTTTTACTGCAAGGCCGCGAAGCTGAGCAAAGGCCGCTGCTGCCATCGCACAGGCGCTTCCGATTTCCGCCTGGCACCCACATTCTGCTCCGCTGATGGACGCGTTGGTCTTAATCAAGTTTCCCACCAATCCCGCGGTGGCAAGCGCATCCAAAATAGTCTCGTCCGCATAGCCAAATTCCAGTTGTTTGAAATACAGCACTGCCGGAACCACACCCGACGCGCCGCAGGTGGGCGCTGTTACCATTTTCCCGCCGCAGGCGTTTTCCTCGCTTGCCGCATAGGCATAAGCAGAAATCATATAGATTTCTTTTTCATGTCCAAATGACTTACCTTTACCCATTTCCAGCAGCATTCCTGCCTTCCGCTTGATACCAAGTCCACCCGGGATTTCCCCTTCTTGTTCTAAACCGGTACGCACCGTCTCTTTCATCTGTTTCCAAACCTCTGCCAGATAGGTGCGGAGCTCCATTCCCTCACATGCATACACATAGTCCGGTAGGGTAATCTGTTCCGCCCGGCAGCGTTCTTCTATTTCACGAAAATAGGTTTCCGGATAAACACAGGCGCTCTTTTCTTTTGGTTCGCCCTCTACCTCGATTGCACCGCCGCCTACACTGAATACTGTTTTGCGGCAAAGTTCCTTTCCACCCGCATATGCGGCAATCTCCATGGTATTCGGATGCGGCAAGTCGTTTTTCTCATAGTCAAACACAATCTCTACCGGAATGTCTCCAAAAGTCTGTTCTACAGCATAGTCCGTGCGGTGACCGCCGCCCGTTTTTGCAAGCGACCCATAAAGCGTCACTTTAAATTTGTCTGCCTGTGGATAGGCTTCCATGACTTTTTGACATGCCCGTTCCGGTCCCATGGTATGAGAACTGGACGGTCCTCTGCCAATGCGATAGATTTCTTTCATGGAGTGCATTCCGCTGTTTTTATGTTCCATATTCTTCATTTTGCTTCCCCTCATTGTTTTCTATCCCCTCTCCCTCCAAAGCCGCACACGCCTTTGGAGGGAGAGGAGAAATTTTGCATGATGAAACAAAGAAATCTATTCCGCCTTTTTTATACCATAGGCAGACAATTTGTATAGGCTATTCTCAAACAATATCGCAACTTATCTTCCGTTTATCATTCTGTAAAGAATCGCACATACTTCTGCCCGTGTTGCGACACCGTCCGGGTTAAAGCTGCCATCCGCATAGCCGCCCAATATTCCCGCTGCCGCAAGCTTTTTCACTGCTTCCACCGCATAGTCGGAAATGCCTGCTTCATCCGTAAATGTAGGCGCATTCTCCATTGTCTTGATGGAAATGTTTTCTGTCTCCATCACTCTTGCTATCATCACGGCAAGGTCTTGGCGGGTCACCATCTCGCCGGTGCCAAAGTGCGTTTCATCTATTCCATTGACAATACCTGCACCAGCTGCCGTCTGCACATAATATTCGTACCATGCGCCGCTCTGTACATCTTCAAATACCGCCCCGCTGCTATCCGATACAATTGCAAACGCCTCTACTGCAATTTTCACAAATTCTTCTCTTGTGATGTTGCCGTCAGGTCTGAAAGCACCGTCCTCATAGCCCGAAACAATTTTCTTTGCGAGCAGGCAATCAATATAATCATATGCCCAGTGGCTGCCGTCAAC
>CATIYX010000045.1 GCA_949739095.1 uncultured Clostridia bacterium
CATCCATGAGACAATTGAGTGCTGCGCGCCGCGCTTCTTCCACGTCATGTGTCACATCATAACACATACCATATAGCACATCATAATATTCATCACAGACTTGTGAAAATTTCCAGTCTAACATAGGAAGCGCCCCTTTCTTCTTATTATTATACATGATAGGATGAAAAAAGAAAAGAGGAATTTACAAAAAAATTGATATTTTATCCAATTTAGAAAAATATATAAAATGAAAGATAAAAGTAGAGGAAAAATAAACCGTATGCGACGCGCGAGAAAATTTCTCTCGTAGACAGCAGACGACTTGCCTCTATTGTATTTCAAAGAAAAGCATTATTTTTGGAAAATGGGAAAATATCTGTAAGTTTTTGAAATATCCTGCATTACCCCCTTGACAAAACAGAAAAAACGTGGTAATCTAATATTGTTAGCACTCAAGGTGAATGAGTGCTAAAGAAAAAAGATTTGCATTCAGAGAAATAGGCAAGCGATACCGAGAGAAGGTTATGATGTATGCAAATGGGAGATAGAAAAAAGAAAATATTGAAAGCAATTATTCAGGACTATATCGAAACAGCGGAACCAGTGGGGTCTCGCAGCATTGCAAAACGATATATTCCGAACCTCAGTTCTGCAACAATCCGAAACGAGATGGCAGATTTGGAGGAAATGGGTTATCTGGCACAGCCGCATACCTCTGCAGGAAGAATCCCTTCAGACATGGGGTATCGGTTGTTTGTAGACAGCCTGATGCGCAAGTATGCACTCAGTATGCAGGAGATGGTGCATATGCAAACAGTGATGGAGGAAAAAATTCAGGAATTAGATGTGTTAATAGAGCGGGCGGCAAGGGCCCTTACCAGCGTGACACAATATACCTCCATTGCAATGACTCCTGATGTGAAAAAAGGTCGTCTGATGAGTATGCAGATTGTCTATTTGCAGTCACATAAAGTTTTGCTCATTTTGGTGACAGAGCAGGGCGTTATGAAAAACCGCATTGTGCATACAGACCATGAAATTAACAGTGAGCAGGCATATGAATTGTCCAGTATGTTCAATAAGTTTTTGGCAGGGCTTACGCTGGAGGAAATTACACTGGCGCGTATCAACCAGATAAAAGCGATGATGGCGCAATATGGTGATATCATTACGCAAATGGTGGATTTTATCACAGAAGTAATTGGTGAGAATGAGCGGAATGTGTTGGTGCAGGGTAGTGTCAATTTGCTGAATTTACCAGAATATTCCGATATTGAACGGGCAAAAGATGTTTTGCAATTTTTGGAAAACAAAGAAACGCTGAGCAATATTTTGCCGCAAGTGGCAGAGGATGGAATTCATGTCATTATCGGGCATGAGAATCCTACGCTTGGTATGCATGGTTGCAGTATTGTACTTTATAATTATAAACTTGGTAAAGTTGGCGGGAGTATTGGGGTAGTTGGACCGACTCGAATGGATTATTCCAAGGTGGTGGCAGCGTTAGAATTTTTGAAAAGTCAAATGGAAGCGTTGCCAGATAAAGACAACATACAGGATTAGCGGAAAGGGATGAGGAGAGGGCAATGGAACAGGAACAAAAGGCGCCGGAAGAATTGGAAGAAGTGATGGAACAGGTAGAAGAAACTGCTGAAGAGACATCCGAAAAAACAGAAGAAGCTGCGGCGCAGGACGAATTAGAGCAAACAAAGAAATTATATGAGGAAACCCTGGATCAAATGAAGCGTCTTGCGGCGGAATATGATAATTTCCGCAAACGTAGCATCAAAGAGCGTGGACAGTTAAAGCTGGATACTTTGGCGGACACAGTGGGTGCACTGTTGCCAGTAGTTGACAATCTGGAGCGCGCACTGGAAAATGCACAGGGCGATGAATCACCGTTAGCAACAGGTGTGCAAATGGTAATGCGTCAATTGCAGGAAGCACTTGCGAAGCTGGGTGTGGAAGAAATTGAAGGCGTAGGTGCACAGTTTGATCCGGAGCTGCACAATGCAGTGATGCACGTGGATGATGAGGAAGCAGGCGACAACGTTATTGTGGAAGAACTGCAAAAAGGATATAAAGTAGAAGATAAGGTCATCCGTCACAGTATGGTGAAGGTGGCAAACTGAATCAACATAAAAAATGACAGACAGCATTTATAGGAGGTTTATGAATTATGGGAAAAATTATAGGAATTGACTTAGGAACAACAAATTCGTGTGTAGCGGTAATGGAAGGCGGAGAAGCGGTTGTTATCCCCAATCCGGAAGGTGCACGGACAACGCCGTCCGTTGTGGCATTCTCCAAAAATGGAGAACGTCTGGTAGGGCAGGTAGCAAAACGTCAGGCAATTACCAATCCGCAAAACACGATTATCTCTATTAAAAGAGACATGGGAACAGACAGAAAGGTAACGATTGACGACAAACCATATACGCCGCAGGAAATTTCCGCAATGATTTTGCAGAAATTGAAATCCGATGCGGAAGCATACTTGGGCGAAACCGTATCACAAGCGGTTATCACCGTGCCGGCATATTTCAGCGATTCTCAGCGTCAGGCAACCAAAGACGCAGGAAAAATTGCAGGGCTGGAAGTGCTGCGTATCATCAACGAACCAACGGCTGCATCTTTGGCATATGGCATGGAAAAAGACAATGACCAGAAAATTATGGTCTATGACCTTGGCGGCGGTACGTTTGACGTATCCATTCTGGAAATTGGCGACGGTGTGTTTGAAGTGCTGGCAACAAACGGTAACAACCGTTTGGGTGGCGATGATTTTGACCAGCGTATCATGGATTGGCTGGTTGCGGAATTCAAAAAAACAGAAGGCATTGACCTCAGTCAAGATAAAATGGCAATGCAGCGTCTGAAAGAAGCGGCGGAAAAAGCAAAAATTGAGTTGTCCGGCGTGACAACAGCAAATATCAATCTGCCGTTTATTTCGGCGGACGCTTCCTCTCCGAAACATTTGGACATGACGCTGACACGGGCAAAATTTGATGAATTGACGGCAGATTTGGTGGAAGCAACCATGACACCGGTACGCCAAGCGATTACAGATTCTGGTTTGCAGGCAAGTGAAATTGATAAAGTGTTGTTGGTCGGCGGTTCCAGCCGTATTCCGGCAGTGCAGGAAGCGGTGAAAAAAATCACAGGTAAAGACCCGCATAAAGGTATCAATCCAGACGAATGTGTTGCGCTGGGGGCAGCGATTCAGGCGGGCGTATTGGGCGGAGAAGTCAAAGACTTACTGTTGCTGGATGTGACGCCGCTGTCTCTGGGCATTGAAACACTAGGCGGCGTATGCACCAAATTGATTGAACGTAACACCACTATTCCGACCAAGAAAAGTCAGGTATTCTCCACAGCAGCGGACAATCAGACTGATGTGGAAATCCATGTGCTGCAAGGGGAACGTGAAATGGCAGCGGGTAACAAGACGCTGGGACGGTTTACTCTTACAGGCATTCCGGCAGCGCCGAGAGGTATTCCGCAGATTGAAGTTACTTTTGATATTGACGCAAACGGCATTGTAAATGTTTCCGCAAAGGATTTGGGAACCGGAAAAGAACAGAAAATTACTATTCAAGCAAGCACAAATTTGTCAGACGCCGATATTGATAAAGCAGTAAAAGAAGCGGAACAGTATGCGGAAGAGGACAAAAAACGTAAAGAAGAAATTGACGTTCGTAACAATGCAGATTCCATGGTCTATCAGGCGGAAAAAACATTGAATGAACTGGGCGATAAGATTCCGGCGGAAGAAAAATCTGCATTTGAAGCGGAAATTGCAAACGTGAAAACGGCGCTTTCCGGTCAGGATACAGATAAAATCAAAGAAGCAACAGATAAACTGACACAGAAATTCCATGAATTTTCTGAAAAACTCTATCAACAGCAGGCGGCACAGCAGCAAGCGGCAGGCGATGCCGGTGCGGCGGGCGCCGGAGACGATACGGTGGAAGCAGATTATAAAGTCGTGGACGATGACGACCAAAAATAAAAATATAATACTGTCGGCAGGGGACGGTCATAAAAGCATAAGAGCGCCGTATATGGCGCTCTTATGCCGGACTGCCCCCTTGTTTGCGGCAGCACCATTTGAACAGAGATGGAAGGGGTAGTCTGGTGAAACGGGATTATTATGAAGTGCTGGGGGTATCCAAAACGGCAAGCGATGATGAAATCAAAAAAGCCTACCGGCAGCTTGCGAAAAAATATCATCCGGACTTGAATAAAGACAATCAGGCAGAAGCGGAAGCCAAATTCAAAGAAGCGAGCGAGGCATATTCCGTTTTGAGCGACAAGCAGAAGCGCGCAAACTATGACCAGTTCGGTCACGCTGCAAATGACCCGAATTTTGGCGGCGTTGGCTGCTTATTTGGCGGCTTCGTCGTTTTTGATATTGACTTGGAGGACATATTAGGCAATATGTTTGGCGGTGGCTTTGGCGGCGGCAGCGCGCGGCGTAATGGTCCGAAAAAAGGACGCAACATTGAAGTGGAAGTGTCGCTGGACTTTGAAGAAGCCGTGTTTGGCGTGAAGAAACAGGTCAGTTTTATGCGTGTGGAAGATTGTTCCAGTTGCCATGGCAGCGGCGCAAAAGAAGGCACCAGCGCGTCAACTTGCAGCACGTGTAATGGAACAGGGCAGGTGCGCACCACACAGCGGACGCCGCTTGGCGCATTTGCAACAACGCGTCCTTGTAGTGCCTGCGGCGGTACAGGAAAGATTATTAAAGATAAATGTCATACTTGTGATGGAAAAGGAAAAGTGCGCCGTAAAGTCAGTATTGATGTGAACATACCGGCAGGAATTGACGACGGGCAGACGATTTCCATGCGCGGCGAAGGTGATGCGGGCAGTAACAATGGGCCAAAAGGCGATTTGTATATCTATGTTCATGTGAAAAAACACACGATATATGAGCGGCGCGGACAGGATGTTTACTGTGAAATTCCCATCACGTTTGTGCAAG
>CATIYX010000046.1 GCA_949739095.1 uncultured Clostridia bacterium
AGCGGTCGTTTTGAGATTTGGAGCTATCTTTTAGATTATACGCTGCGTTCACCCGAAAGGACTGTACGGGGGTCTGGGTTATTTTCAACTTATGAGATTTTGCAAGAGGGCGGATTTCGTAATGGCGTGGCGCACAATGCATATATTCAAATATTAAATGACAAAGGAATCATAGGGCTGTTGTTGTTTTTTATCGTACTTGCATCATGCTTTATCCGAAATGTGCGAAAACAGCCGTTATATACCTGTGCATTTATTTCGCTTATGGCGTTTTCCATGTCTCTGACATTTTATGTGTTTAAACCGTATCTGAATATCATGATGCTGTGCGCCATGACATTTGAAGAAACTTTACCGGAAAATCATCTGAAAGCTGTATTAAGAGGAGAGCAAGACAATGTATAAAATAATTCAAAGATTACTGAAAAAGAAATATTTTTCGTTTATTACAGTAGCAGTCATTGCATTTGCAATAATAGGAGAACTATATCATTTTGTAATACTTTCAAACAGTAAATCAATGGTGATAAGCCTGAATTATCCGGGGGCAGAGGAAGGATTGAATCCTGATGGCAGTCGCTTTAATATATCAGAACTGACCAGTGATGAGATTTTGGATACTGCAAAAGTGAACCTGAAAATGAAAAATCAGTCAAATGATTCCATCAGAAGTTCCATGAATATTACAACGCAGTTTTCTCAAGGGGAAATGAATGAGGTCGTTGCGGATATTAAGAGTGGTTCGCAGGCAACATATGTTCCGACATCGTTTCATCTATATTATTCACAGAAAAATAAGTTGCGGAAAAATGAAAGTTATGAGTTTTTAGAGTCTCTTGCCAAAAGCTATGAGGACTATTTTAATAAAAATCACGCAGAGAATAATTCAATACTTGCTTTTAACGAAAACAGCTATGATTTCTCTGACTATGACTATACGGAAATATATCAAATTTTGTATAACAAAGCGGAAAGAATGTCCACGTTGCTGAATATACACCGTGAGGAAAACCGTGCATTTCGTACCGAAGATAATATAAATTTCGGGACAATGAAAGATGAACTGGAAAATTTTAAAAATGTAAAATTAGAGAAATTCAATGCTTATGTGATACAGAATCGCGTATCGAAAGACCGTTCGGCATATATGAATAAGCTTCAATATCTCATTGATAGTGATGGGATTTTATACAGAAAGAAGCGTCAGGCATCGGACATTGCAAAAGGTGCGCTGGATAAATATGATCCCAATATTGCTGCCGTGGCATTTATCCCTTCACTTGATAGCAGTCATAGTTTTTATATGAGCCGAACAAAAACAGGAATAGATGATATCGCGAAGGAGTCTTATAACGACGGTATGGAGGCAACGCGTGTTTCCAAAAAAATTGACAGCTATAATAATAATTATCAAAAGCTTGCGCAGGCAGCTGATAGTTCTCCGGAACAACTGAAATATGTTGATGATTATCTAAATTCCATCATAAAGGACTTTTCGGAATTGTCGGAAAAAATTGTCAAGCTTGACAATGAATATCTGAAATATAAGACAGAGTCCTATCTTACTTATCAGATTGACAAGAAAAGCAGTCCGGTGGATTTGATGATTATTTTAAAATTTGCGCTGCTGGGATTTTTCCTATCGCTGATAATCATTGTTTATATGGAATTTTTCTACCATTTCATTTCCAAAAAAACGGCAACAGTGAAAAGAGCGCTGTTGATTATGACAAAATACAGAAAGTGAGTAATATAAAATGAAACTTACAATATGGGATTTATTCGTATTTTTATTTAAACATAAAATTATGATTTTGGTTACGGTTGTTGCTTCTCTTGTTTTGTCATGCTTGTTTGTTGACCACATACAGACGTATTCATCAGAGGTTGTGATACGTTATAAGGATGCATGTGTTTCTAACGGAAAAGCGCTTGACGGAAGTGAGTTTGATGCAAATGAGATTATTTCTCCCAAGGTTGTTACAAATGCCAATAAAGATTTGCCGTTTGAAATTACCGATGATAATGTGCGTACACACACGCAAATTATACCGGTGATATCGGACAATGCGACGGCGATTCAGCAGGCAAAGCTGAAGGAGGGGGAAGAATATGAGTATAATTCAAATGTATACAGAGTGACGTATCGGGGGAATAAGTCGTTTTTTGAAACACGTGACACACTGGACAGATTGATTGATAATTACTTTAAATTTTATAATGAAAAATATATCTATCTTGCAACCGTCAGTGAAATTGATTATGATTTAAATAAGAGTGATTACGATTATATTGAACAGGCAGAAATTATGCAGGCTAATATTGATAGTTCAATTGAAGTTTTGCAGGGATATATCGGGAATGAGGACTACAGATCGCCTACAACAGGTTTGACATTTACCGATTTAATTAACGAGTTTTCCTATTTGTCAGAATTTAAGATGCCGCAGATTTTTTCAGAAATCTATACGGCAAAGCTCAGCAAAAATACGCCGTTGCTGCTAAATAAATATATAGAGCGGAAAGAACAAAATGAATTGAATGCAAAAAATTCACTTGAAAAGGCAAGTCTTGCTGAAGACAGGATGAATGCATATGTAAATGCAAACAAAGATGTACCGAATTCCTACAATTCAAACCAAAATGATGGAGATGATAATGTAACCATTATCCACGAGGTGGAAGAGGATAAAATCGAACGCATCCAAGAGCAGACTACATATGATACACTGATTAAAAATTATATTACGGACAGCGTGGGTGTAAATAACAGTAATATTGACGCACAGCATTGCACAGATATCATCAATATTTTCTCTACTCCAGCGAATGCAGATGTGAATTATGAAAAATATCAAAAAGATGTTGAGCAAGATATTACGCAGACACTTGATAAGTTGAAGGAATTATATGGAATTGCGTTTGCGCTGATTGACGACTATAATTCACATATCCCGCAGAAGCATATTGAGTGTTTGACAGGAGTCAGAACATATAAAAATGTGTACACATCTATTTATGTATTGTTTGCAATCGGAATTGGGTTTATCCTTGCATGTATGGCAGCAATTATATACGAAATTATGAAAAGATATGCTGTATACAGTAAAGCGATGCAAAACAGCTTGAAAGAAGATTCAGTGGACGAAGGCTATGAAGATGAGGTTATGTCGGCAGACCCAATTATACCTGATATATCTCTTGAACAGATAGAGGACATGGAGGGCTAAAGACGTTACATGAAGAAGATTCTTATCGTAAACAATAATATGCAGATTGGCGGGATACAGAAAGCACTGGCGAATCTTCTTTCAGAGATTGCGTCAAAATATGAAATCACTCTTTTTTTGATGGCATCAAAAGGCGCGCTGATGAAAGAAATTCCTGAAAATGTTCATGTTGTTAAAGCAAATCGTTTTGTGAGAGTACTGGGGCTGACACATGCACAGGCAAAAAATGAAGGGATTTTTGCTTTGGTATGGCGCGGATTGCTGGTTGTTTTGACAAGAATTTTTAAAACAAAGATTGTGTTTCCAATGGTAAGTCGTATGGAGAAAATAGACGGAGACTATGACGCAGCGATATCCTATATGCAAAACGGTGCGGAAAATTGTTTTTATGGCGGCTGTGCAGAGCTTATTTTAAACTCAGTTCAGGCAAAACAAAAAATATGTTTTATACATTGTGACCTTGAACGCTATGAAGGTAATGGTAAGTATAATATAGAAACGCTGATGAGATTTCAGAAAGTGGCGGCAGTGTCGGTTTCGGTGAAAAAGCAAATTTTAAATGTTGCGCCGCTGCTGAAAAATAAGACGGTAACAGTACACAATTGCTATAACTGTGAACAAATTGTCGCGCTTTCAAAAGCGTATGAAGCACCCTATACAAGCGGAAAAATTAATATATTTTCTGCTGCGCGGCTCAGAAGAGAGAAGGGAATTGTGCGAATCATACCCATACTCGGGAAAATCAGGGATGCAGGCATTGAGTTTGTGTGGAGAATTGCGGGCGATGGTCCCGACAGAGAAAAAGTGGAAAAGCTGATAAAAGAATATAAGCTGGAGCGGCAGGTCATTCTGCTTGGCATGTTGGAGAACCCGTATCCGCATTTTAAGGCGGCTGATGTATTGCTGGTGCCCTCCTATGATGAGGCGGCACCGATAGTTTTTGGGGAAGCGAGGCTTTTGGGAACACCGATATTTACAACAGATACCGCCTCAGCATATGAGATGGTACAGGAACCGAATGTCGGACGGGTGATGTCAAATGATGACGATAGGCTGTTTGAAGATTTGTTGATGCTATTAAAAGAGTTTCATCATTTGAAATTTAATAAAGAGATGTTTGATAATAAAAAAGCAGTGGAAGAGTTTGATAAGCTTATTATAGACTGAAGGAGGGAATTATGTGAGCAGGGTACAGGTTTTGTGTGCGACGATAGAGCAAGATGATTTTTCGCTTGTAGAGAAAATGAATATTCAAACTGATGTGATTTTTGCAAACCAGAACGGACAGAATAAAACAGAAGAAAAAAGTTTTGATACATTCCAAGCTAAAATGATTAGCACAAATACCTGTGGGGTGGGAATAAACCGCAACCTTGCGCTGATGTGTTCCGACGCGGATATTTGCTTGCTGGCGGACGATGATGTGAGATATGTGGACGGATATGGAGAAGTGATAGAAAAAGCGTTTTTCGACAATCCGAAGGCGGATGTGTTGATTTTTAATTTATATGATGATGAAGAAAGTTATGTGATTCAGAAAAAATTTAGAGTGAGATGGCATAATTTCATGCGATTTGCCACCTATCGAATAGCGGTTCGGAGCAGTGCGGTGAAAACACGAGGGATACTGTTTAACACATGTTTTGGCGGCGGATGTATGTATCAGTCGGGAGAGGACACGTTGTTTTTAAGAGATTGTCTGGACAGGGGACTGAAAATTTTTGCAGTTCCGATATACATAGCAAACATGAAAAAAGAGCGTCCGTCCACTTGGTTTAAAGGATATGATAAAAAATATCTGTATGACAAGGGCGTTGCGTGTGCTGCGATTTCAGGAAAACTTGCGCGTGTGATATGCCTGCGGCTTCTGATTGTGAAAAAGCAGATTTTAGAAGGTGTGAATATGCGTTTTTTTGAGGCGTATGCGGTAATGAAGGATGGAATAAAAGGTTATAAGGATGGCAGAAAATTTGAATAACCTAGAGGAGGGCAAGAGCATGTCGCTTTTTCAAGATATAAAAAGTAGAAAAGAAAAAATAGCCGTGATAGGTTTGGGATATGTCGGAATGCCCCTTGCGGTTGCATTTGCCGCATGTGCTGACGTGATTGGGTTTGATTTAAATGCAAAGAAGATAGAACAATATAAAAGTGGTGTTGACCCTACACAGGAGGTCGGAGACGAGGCAGTGAAAAAAGCGCGGATTGATTTTACCTGTGATGCAACAAGACTTTCGGAGGCAAAATTTCACATTGTAGCAGTGCCAACGCCCATCAATCAAGACCATACGCCCAACCTTTTGCCTGTGGAAGAAGCGAGCAGAATCATCGGGAAACATTTGACAAAGGGTTCCATTGTTGTGTTTGAAAGCACGGTTTATCCAGGGGTGACAGAAGATATATGCGTGCCAATTTTGGAACAGGAATCGGGACTGGTATGTGGGGTTGATTTTAAGGTAGGATATTCGCCGGAACGTATCAATCCGGGCGACAAGGTTCACCGCCTTGACAATATTACAAAGATTGTTTCCGGCATGGACGAAGAATCGCTTATTGAAATAAAATCAGTATATGATATGGTGATAAAAGCTGGAACATTTGCAGTATCAGATATCAGGACAGCTGAGGCTGTTAAAGTGGTTGAAAATTCGCAACGAGACATTAACATTGCTTTTATGAATGAGCTGGCGGTTGTGTTTGACAAAATGGGAATAGATACACAAGAAGTCATTGCCGGAATGAATACAAAATGGAATGCACTCGGATTCTATCCGGGTTTGGTAGGCGGACATTGTATCGGTGTTGACCCGGATTATTTTTCATATCAGGCGGAAAAACTCGGCTATCATTCACAGATTATTTTGTCAGGTAGAAAAGTGAACGATTCAATGGGAGAATTTGTAGCAGATGCTGCTGTGAAAAAGATGATTTTGGCAGGTCTTGCTCCCAAAAATGCAAAGGTTGTTATTTTAGGTGTAACGTTTAAAGAAAACTGTCCGGATATTCGTAACAGTAAGGTTATAGATATTGTGAAGAGACTTCGGGAATATGGAATATCGCCGTCCATTTCAGACCCTATGGCGGATGCTGCAGAGGTTCTTGAAGAATATGGAATTGAAATGATTGATTTTCAGAATATGAGAGAAGCAGACTGTATTATTTTGGCGGTTGCACATACTGTTTTCCGAAAACTTTCAGCAACAGAACTAGATTTGATGTTTCGGGTGGCCGGGAATAAAGTATTGGTAGATGTAAAAGGAATTGTTGATAAAAATGAAGCGAAGCGGTTCGGATGGCAGTATTGGAGGCTGTGATGAAAAAACTGATGAGTGGCATGATATATGCATGGTACGCAGCATACTATATCTTCGCATATGGCATTGGATTATTCGCAAGACATTTACCATATTATAAAAACCTGTGGCTGATTGCGGAACGGAAAACAGATGCGAGGGATAATGGACTGCATTTCTTCAGATACATAAGTCAAAAGTATCCGGAGGTCAATACAGCTTTTATTATAGAAAAGCGGTCACCGGATTATGAAAGGGTAAAAAAGTTTGGCAAAATAATTGAACCGTATACTTTTCGGCATATGCTTGCGTTTGCCTGTGCAAGGGTTAGAATCAGCACGCATTATATGGGATGTTCTTTTGATGCATACCGGTTTAGGAGATTGGATAAATTCCGTTTGGTGCGGGGGAAAAATGTACTTATCAGACATGGAATCACAGCAAATGATTTGAGGGAATTGCATTATCCTGAAGCACATCCGGATTTGATGGTTTGCAGCGCTGTTCCGGAATATCAGGATATGATAGCCCATTACGGGCATCCGGAAGGTGTCATACAAATGCTTGGATTGTGCCGATATGACCGGTTGAGTGAAGCGCATGAGATAAAGAAGCAAATTTTAATTATGCCCACAT
The DNA here is from genome assembly GCA_949739095.1 of uncultured Clostridia bacterium. Classification (GTDB taxonomy): domain Bacteria; phylum Bacillota; class Clostridia; order RUG12999; family RUG12999; genus JAAWTG01. Next base: position 7,157 of record CATIYX010000046.1, read on the forward strand.
GGCGCTATTTCCTGAGAGGACTGAGTGATGAAGCGTTTCAAAAAAGCGACTATTATCGAAAGTTCATGGGGATTTTATCAAGTGATATATTGGCGAATGCACTGGAACATCACGATTTCAAAGTTATTTTTTATCTGCATTATGAATTGCAGCCATATACCCAACTGTTTCATACTGAAAATCCGAGAATTGAGGTAAAAACTCTTGGAGAATGCGATGTGCAGGATTTGCTTATGGAATCGGCAATGCTTATCACGGATTATTCAAGTGTGTTTTTTGATTTTGCATATATGACGAAGCCACTTGCGTATTTACAGTTTGATGAAGAAAAATTTTATGAAACGCAATATAAACGAGGATATTTTAACTGCCAAACGGATGGATTTGGTCCAGTGTTTCAATGTGCAGATAAAACAGTTGAATATATTTGTGATACATTGAACAGAGGAATGAAAATGGAGGCGGGTTACATTGAAAGAGTGGAAAAGTTTTTTGGCGAGCGCAGCGCAAATCATTGTGAAAGAACATTTCAGGCAGTCAGAGAGATTTTGTGATTATGAATAAGATATTAACTGTAGGAATACCTGTATATAATGTGGAAGAAGAATATTTAAGAGCTTGTCTTGACAGCGTAATAAAAGAAAAATCCCAGCAGCTTGAAATTATTATTGTTGACGATGCTTCGACGAATAACAGTGCAGATATATGTAGGAAATATGCGGAAAAAGATGCACGTATTATATTTATCGGGCTGGAAACAAACCGTGGAGTAAGTTTTGCAAGAAACACAATCATAGATAATGCAAGCGGAAAATGGATGTGTTTTTTGGATGCGGATGATTTGCTGTGCGAGGGGTTTTATGAGACTGTCAAAAAAAATGACAACCTGAACGCGGATGTCATTTATTATAATTATATGACAGTCAAAGGGGCTGATGTGCCGGTCATAAAGAATGCTTATGTTCGACCTGTTCCGATTCGTGCTCATGCAGTGAAAAATTTGTGTGTATGTCATCTCTGCTCCGTTCCGAGCAGTACGGGCAATATGACGCTTGTAGCAGGAGTAGCGACAAAGATTTTTCGTCTTAATTATATAAAAAAGAACAATCTGAGATTTCTGGAGGATTTGAGAAAAGCAGAGGACAGATTGTTTGTTGTGACTGCACTGTCGCGTGGCGGGAAGGTGTATTTTAGTGAACAATATTTATATTTGTACCGGATACATTCGTGTTCGGCGAGCCGACGGTTTAATAAAGATATTTTAAAAACCACCGATAAATATCTGGAATATAGCGAGGAAATCATCAACCGGACTTTCGAGGGAAATAAATCCTTAAAAATGCTGTATCTGGAAAATCGTGTCACAACAGCGCTGCTGGATAATTTTGAATTGAATATTTTTCATAGGAACAATTCTTTGCAGCGTGCACAGCGTAAACGAGATTTTCAGGCGTTGATAGAAAAAGAGCCGTATAAAACAGCTGTTGGAAGCGTGAAACTGGAAAACTATATGATACGTGAAAAACGTATCCTTTTATGGGCGGCAAGGAACAGAAATTTTTTCATTTTGAATATGTTATATAAATATAACATAATTTTAAGGTTCATCAGTGCCGGTATGAACAGGTGTGAAAAATATGCGCTGCAAATAAATAGAATAATAAAAAGGGTTGTTAAGGTGAAGTAAAAAATGAGGAGTTTTATGACGTTACGGAACTCTGCGTGGGGCATTGTTCAGCAAGTGATTGTATGTGTTCTCAGCATGTTTTCAAGAAGAGTGATGATTGAAACAATCGGTCAGCAGGGCGTGGGATTAAATGCACTTTTAACCAGTATCATCTCGCTTTTGTCGCTTGCGGAACTGGGAATAGGGACGGCAATTGTGTTTCACATGTATGGTCCGATTGCCAGAAATGACAAAATACATATTTCAAGGCTTATGTATTGCTACAAGATGATATACAGAGTGATAGCGTTGGTGATTATGCTGATTGGCATATGCATGTTGCCTTTTATGAAATGGATTGTGCGAGATGTGAGCTATAGTAACGCATATGTTACACTTATTTTTATGCTGTTTTTAGTGCAGACAACATCTTCCTATTTTTTCACATATAAGCGCTCCATGTTAATAGCAGACCAGAAGCAATACGTGATAGTCATTTTTGATTTGATTTATAAAGTTGTAACGATTATTGGCGGAATTGTGGTTTTAAAGATGACTGGCGAATTGGCGTATTATCTGATTCTGTTAATCGTTGGCACAGTGCTGAACAATATTTTTATATCAAAATATGTCGATAAGCTGTATCCATACATAAAGGAGATGAAAGAAAGACTTCCGAAAGAGGAACTCTGTTCGATTTTTCGTGATGTGAAAAATATTTTTGTCGGTAAACTTTCGGGCGTTATCACAACTTCAACTGACAATATATTGATAACGGCATTTGTCGGAACAATACAGACAGGCTTGTTTTCCAATTATACTATCATTTTTAATACGTTGGTAAGCGTAACAAAACAGCTCTCAGGCGGAATGCGCGGAAGCGTGGGGAATCTGATAGCCGTGGAACAGCCCGAACACGTCAGAGTGGTGCTTGAAAGAATGCTGTTTATGATGTTTTTGATAGCAAGTTTTTGTGCAGGCTGTCTCACAGGCCTTATTGACAGATTTATCACTCTTGCATTCGGCGACGGACTATTGATAGGAAGAATGGCAGTATATATTTTAATACTGAATCTTTATATCATGACAATGGATATTCCAATATCAAGCATGGTAGCGGCGGCGGGAATGTTTCAGTATGATAAATGGATATCAATAGTCGGTACGGTGATGAATCTTATCGTATCTGTCATTTTTGGAAAATTATATGGTATGACAGGAATTCTAGCAGGTACGGCAGTTACCTATGTGATTCAGTTTTCCTTTAAATTGATCATCTTTTATGCAAAATATCTGAATCGAAGCGGTGTGAGAATATTTGTAAAAATAGGGCTGTTTACATTGGTGACAATGTTGGAATGTATGACAATCGCATTGATTTGTAAACATGTGAATGTGATGAATACATATGTTTCATTTTTAATTTGTGCAGGGATTTCTGCCCTATTGCCGATAGTTATAAGCTCTTTGCTGTTTTGTAGAACAAAAGAGTTTCAATATACACTGGCAATCGTAAAGACAATTTGCAGCAAGGTTTTTGACAGACACGGAAATAAAGTGGTGCAGCATTAGAGAGCCCGCTGATTTTGTTTGGACGCTGGGGCAACGTTTTTTTCGGAAGTCCCCAATTTGCCCGAGAGTATAAAAGCAATATACAAAAGTCATCAATCACTTGTTTGGTTGATGACTTGATTTTTGATTGATATTATGGCATACTATAATAGAATGGAGTGTGATTGCGTATGGCACTTGAAAATAAATTGGGAATAACCGATTCTGCCTCTCTTGCGCGGGCGGAGGAAAAAATCAGCAAGCAAAAGGCGCTGAAATTTTTTGAAACCGGATATCTTGATTCTTTAACGCCCGGCACATTCCAAACACTTGCTGCGATTCATAAGTATTTGTTTGAAGATATCTACGACTTTGCCGGAAAAATCAGAGAGGTAAATATGGCAAAGGGCAATTTCAGATTTGCTCCGCTTATGTATTTGCAGGCGGCACTGGATAACATTGATAAAATGCCGCAGACAAATTTTGATGAAATTATTGAAAAATATGTTGAAATGAACATTGTGCACCCGTTTCGTGAAGGTAACGGCAGAAGTACACGGATTTGGCTTGATTTGATTTTAAAAAAAGAAATTGGAAAGGTTGTTGATTGGAGCAGAGTGGACAAGGAGGATTACCTTCTCGCTATGGAAAGGAGTCCCATCCGAGACATTGAGATAAAGCATATTCTAAAAAATGCGCTGACAAGCGATATAAATAGCCGAGAGGTTTATATGAAGGGGATTGATACAAGTTATTACTATGAAGGATATACCGCCTTTGAAATCAAAGATTTGAAATGATATGACGAGATGTTGTGCAGAAAGAATTTGTACGAACGAATGTTATTATAAAAACACGATAGGCAGAGTTGCCTATCGTGTTTTTATACTGTTATATGAAAATTTCACTTGCCGTAAATGCCCATATATCAATGCTTTCCAACTGTTGCGAATGTTTCCACATCCCATTGAATCACTTCAAAACCGGCATCACGGGCACTTTTCACAACCGTGTCGTTATATTCGCCATAGGGCGCGCGAAATAGGTTTTTCGATTCACCTGTGAGAGATTGAATTTTCTTTTCGCAGTTTTGCACGTCGCTGGCAATTTCTTCGGCGGAAAGCCCATTAAAATGTAAATGGGAATCGGAGTGATTCAAAATTTCGTGTCCGGCATTGTGGAACGCTTTGACAGATTCAGGATACCGGTCAGCCCAGCCGCCCACCACAAAAATGCTCACCTTGACGTTATATTTGCCCAAAATGTCAATGAGCTGCTGTGTGTCAGAGTCGCCCCACGCCGCGTCAAAGGTCAATGCCACTTTTTTGTCTGTCGTGTCTACGCTGTAGATAGGTATCGCCTTGCCGCTGCCGCTGGAGGTGATAATGCTGGGATTGGTCACGCCGAACGTAATCAGTCCGAGCAGCAGCATAACCACCACAGAATAGACAATTAATGTATCCTTGGATAAAACGAATATTTTCAAAATTTTCCGCCCCCTATTAGAAACAGTCATATACTACAATGTATTCAGCGCAAGGGGGATTCATGAATAAAATTTCACAAAAGCAAAGAGAAACGAAAAACAAGAATAAAATGAATGTGTTGGCAGGGAGTAATTTTGTATTTCACTTGGCAAATCGTTCGACCTACGCTGCAATATGCGTTGTATCAGTTTTCCCGTGTCGGTTTCGGGTGGCGCGGATATTTTTTTTATAAATGCCCTGACATAAACTTACAGTTCATATATAATATATTCAGGATAAGGCTGAAAACAGTGTAAAAGCCGGGCGGTTATGCCATCATCTCCACGAAAGGAGGTGATAGCTTATGGATAAAGAATACATATTATTATTTATGATTATTCTATTACTTTTGGTAGTTTCCATAAAAAATAACGCCCACCGACTAAAATGAGACGTTATTTTTAAATAATATCATTTTGGCATAACCGTTTGAGGTCTTGCCTTTTTCTATTCCTATTATAGACAAAATGAATCCGGTTGTCAAGAGTAATGACACCACATAAAAAAATAGCGGTATGTAACACATCTATTGTAAACCTACAATTTTTTGTACCCACAAAAGGCGTGATGGTCTTGCAACCATCACGCCTTTTGTGATAAAATATATAGGTGTATACCTTCCTCAAAAGAGGTGTATGCCTTAGGGAGAGTATTCATTTAGGGACTTATCTCGGAGCACTGCACTGGGAACAGCGGCGATATCCTTGCGCCTTTGCGGCTTCCAGTGTGGTGGGGACTTTACTTTGCCGTAGGTGTGAACA
>CATIYX010000047.1 GCA_949739095.1 uncultured Clostridia bacterium
GGTCCCGGTTATCCAGCCTGAAAATACGGTTCGTCCGCAACCACAGCCGCAAACGGCGCGGTTCCACGATGTGGAAGCGCAGCGCTGGTCTTATCCCTATATTGAACGGCTGGCGCAACAAGGTATTGTGGATGGCAGCGGCGGTATGTTTGACCCCGAGGGACGTCTGACACGGGAGCAACTCGTGAAATTGCTTGTTACTGCATTAAATTTAGATACGACTGTGCAGAATACAGTGTTTACCGATGTGGCAGCAGGCGAGTGGTATAGCCCCTATATCGCGGCGGCGGCACAAGCAGGAATTATCAGCGGTATCAGTGAAACAGAATTTGGTGTAGGAAGATATGTGAGTCGGGAGGATATGGCGACTATGATATGTCGTGCGCTGGATAAGAGCGGTGCGCAAATTGCGCCTGGCACATCGGCTATCGAATTTGCAGACAGCGCACAAATCAGCACATATGCACAGGAAGCTGTCGGACGATTGACTGCACTGGGGATTTTAACTGGTGAAAATGGCAATTTCCTGCCGGCGGACACCGCAACGCGGGAACAAGGCGCGAAAGTAATTTGTATGGTACTTGACAAGATAGGCAGATAAGAAGAGAAAGCCGGAATCAAGTTTGTGCCTGGGCGCAGCGAAAGGAATGGTATAAAAATGAAAAATCATAGATTTATAGCGGCATTGCTAAGCGGCTGTATGATGGTAAGTACAGCTGGCGCAGTCGGTGCACAGGAGCAAGAAACTGCTCCTGTGCCGGATGTGACCATGCAGCAGCTTTTGGAAAGCGTAGAATCCGAAAATGAAATTTTGCCGCAGAAAAATAATATGCCGGAGGAAACCATGGAACTGGAATCGCAGGAAGAGATGGAACAAATTCAGGTGACTTCATTGGTGGCGCCGGATACGAGTGGAATGACACAGGATGAATATTTTCAGTCCACCATTGACCAATACGACCAGTACGAAGAACTGATGCAAGATCCACAGGTCATCAAAGATGCAGATTTTTTTGGTGTGTGGGACGGCAGCAAATGGACACGGCAGCCCTATTTTGACTATAGCTATTCTCCTGATTTGGCAGCTACGGAAGCGGCAGCTAAACGGGGCGACTATGAAACGGCGAAAGAAGAAATTTTGGAATACTATCGCAATACGTTTAAAACACACCGCCGCGGACTCGCTGCCGTTTCCGATAAACGCAAACGGTTGGTTGCACAGGCAACTTTTGAAAATCTCATCAAATTGTGGGGTTATGGCGAACCGGTGGAAAAATGGAATTTGACAGAGGAAACACAGATATTTGAAGCAGATGTACGCAAGGATGTGGAAGCGGCAATCGGTGCTGTCACCACACAAAAAGCATTCAATATCATTGCTCTTAAAAAAGACGGCTATGAAGCCGTGTTTGACAGCAAAGAAGCGGGCGCAACCGGTCCGCGCATTGAATTGACTGTCAACGGCAACACCAGAACCATTGAACCAATCGGGGACGCCACTATTATGGCGGGCGGCAACCGGACGAAAAACTATGGTTCAGAAAAAACTTTGCGCGTGGAAGAATCCTATACATCTATCGGTACACAAGCGGAGGTGGACGCTTATACCAAACGCGCCTATCTGCTGTTTGACTTTTCTGATTTGAAACCGGGCGATTCCATTGACAGCGCTGTGCTGAAAGTGAGCGGCAAAATGGTGAAAAGCGACAATCCCACCGCCGCACCGCAGGAGCGTGTGAGCAAAGACGTCATGCTGTGGGAATCTAAGGAACTGGGCTGGACAGAGAATAACATCAATTGGTCAAACCGTACCATTGATATCTTTTCCTATGACGGCGAGATGGCGCCGCATTTAACCCACATGACCAGTATGAGTACCACCATTCCCTCGTGGGCGGACAACATGAACAAATGGCAGTATGCGCCAAATATGGCAAAGTGCTATTTATATTATACACAGACGGGCAGAAGCGGCGGTGAGGTCTATGCTTACCACGCGATTCGTATGTTGATGAACACCATTGTCCGCCAGAAAGCAGATATTGGTACTGTCTATAACTGTAATGCTTGCCACAACTTAGGGCAGCGGGCGAAATACTATCCGGAAATGATTGATATGCTGTTACCCAGCGAGTATATGACGCCGGAGGTATTCACAGCAATTTTGAAAAATGTCTGGATGGTCAACGACTATCTGGTTAGAGGCTGGGATAACAGCTCAGAGAGCAACAACTTTGGTTCCCTGCAAGCAGAAGGACTGTTCAATTTAACGATTGCGTTTATGGAGTTTGCTGATGCAAGTAAACCGGCAACCGGCTTGTCCGACCCCAATAAGCCTGGTTCTATGCAGGGCGGTTGGCTGGCAGCGGCAAAACACCGCTTAGGCTATAAGGTCATGAAAGACTTGTTTGACGATGGTAGTTCCATTGAGGTGGGATTGGGCTATGCAGACCTCAATCTGAACACCTTTCTCAGTTCCATACAAAATGCGGAAAAGGTTGGTATGAACGGTAAGGAACTGTTCAGCGAGGAGGAACTGGAGTTCATGGAAAAATATGCGCTCTATCTGATGAACGTCAGTACCCCGACCTGGGGCGACTGGCAGCAGGGACATGCATATGGACACGCCAGCAACTATGCCAGCAAATGGGGCACACTGAATGAACTCACTAAAAACCCCTATTTGATATGGGCAACAACGGACGGCGTGGAGGGAGAAAAACCGGAATATACCTCCATTGCCTATGATATTGGGCAAAAAGCGATTTTGCGTTCAGATTGGGGAAAAATGAATGCAAACAATACGGTTGCTATGCAAATTAATGCGGATGGCGGTGTAGAATCTCACGGACAAAACGATGACCTGGGCTTGAATTTCTATGCCTACGGACAGCACTTTTTGGTGGATTCACTGTATCATAACTATACAGCAACGCTGCCCATGAATTTGTATTTGAACTCTACTCGTGCACACAATACCATTGAAATCAATGGTGTGAGCCAAAAAGGAGGACAGGGCAGCAGCGGAAACGACCCTGCCGGAAATCCTATCGTGAATCTGACCGGCGGACGTCAGGGCAGCATGCATCCCGAAAATCGGGAGTTCAACACCATGTATAACTTCCTGCGGGCGGAAACCGTGAACTATAAAAACAATTCTGCAGTAGGCGGTAATTTCACACAATATCGAGACATTCTGTTTTTGAAACCCGATTTTGCGATTGTGACGGACTATGTAGAGCCTGATAACAGCAAAGAAAATACCTATAGCCAAAACTGGCATTTTCTGCCGGGTGCCGGGTTAACTCTGGACCCGGTGACAAATACGGCGACGACACATTTTGATGGTGCAAACCTTATTTTGGCGCCTGTGAATCAGGCGCACACCTTTGACAAAGCACAGCTTTCAGACGGTTGGTATGCGCCAAACGCTGGGACGGAAGTAGACGCAAAATATTTGACCTATGAAAAGAAACTCAGCGGCGCAACAACATTTAACACCGTACTCTATCCTGTCAAAGCGGGACAGCGCAAGAGCGTGACAACGCAGAATCTCATATTGGATGTGCCTGAAGAAACAGCAAATGCGTTCCAAATGACTGTGCTAGACCAGGATACCGGCAGCACAGAAAACTATACCTATTATGCGAACCGCGGCGATAACGTACAGAGGGCAGTAGGGAATTATACAACGGATGCAGACCTGATGTTGGTGGAGAAAAAGGGAACAAAGGACAATCAGGCGATTCTCCGTGGCGGCAGCAATATTGTGGATACCGCTACCGGAAAATATTTAATCAAAGTGCAGGATGGCGAAATCAAAGATTTGGGTGTGCAGTGGCAGGGAAATATGATGAATGTTACGGCGGCAGATGGGCTGAAAAATGTGGATGGCACTTGGAAAAACATTGCCGTTTATACAGACAAAAACATCACACAAGTAACCTATACGGATGAAAATGGCATGAATGTAGAAAATATTCCATTCACGCAGGAAGGCGCGTATATCTACTTTGGAACACCATTTTTGGGAGACGATACAAAACTTCCGGATCTGGGTTCCGGCGGTAGCCAGCGACCTGTAAATCCGGACGGAGGTCATGGTACCGGTGGTAGCGGTGGCGGAAGCAGTATCGGCGGCGGTAGCATTGGTGGCGGTACGACCACACCCGGACAGAGCGGTTCAATCATTCCGACGCCGGCATCAAAGCTGACAGACGGTATGAAAGCAGAATTGCAAGGACACTGGGCACAGCAAGAAATTGCCCAAATGGTGGAGGACGGTATTGTCAATGGCGTGAGTGAGAATTCGCTAGGACTGGCACAGACCACGACCCGCGCGGAATTTACAGCACTGCTGGTGCGCGCAATGGGATTGCCACAAACAGGTTATAATGGCGAGTTTGCCGATGTTTCAGGGAACGATTGGTATGCCGGTGTGTTTGCAGCGGCGAAAGGAAAAGGGCTGGTACAAGGCAGCGACGGCAATGCAAATCCGAATGCGTTGATTACCCGCGAAGAGATGGCGTGTATGCTGGTGCGGGCATATGAATTAAAAACAGGTTCTGTTGGTACGAATGGAAGTGACGGTTCTTTTACGGACGCAGCAGATATTTCAGATTGGGCGCGCACAGCAGTAGCGCAGGCAAAAGAACTGGGACTGCTGAACGGCATGGAAAACGGTGCTTTTGCACCTAAAGAAAACACCTTGCGCGAACAGGCGATTGTTGCAGTATATCGGTTGCTGAAACAATAATTTTGGAAAACGTTTGAACAGGCGGGTAAACAGCCCGCCTGTTTTTGCCGCAGGGACCTTGTTTTGAAACAACGCCGCGCGCTTAGAAAAACAAAAAACGATACAATAGTAATAATGCTTGAAAAAGTTTTTCTATATGGTATAATAGTCACAAAGTGACTATTATAAAATCAAAAGCGCCGCCGAATTGTTTCATCGCTTCGCTCGAAACCGGCGATGCGCAAAATTATACCA
>CATIYX010000048.1 GCA_949739095.1 uncultured Clostridia bacterium
AGCCGCTGTCCTGCACGCGCTGAGTGATGGCGCGGGCAGCGGACACACTTTTTTACCACAGCCTGTGGTGGAGGACTATGTGGCAAAACTACTGCATGTATCCACCGACCAAGTGCAAACTGCCATCTATCAACTGCACATGACAGGACGTATCCGCGTTGTGGAACAGGCAGATTTTCATGCGCTTTATCTGACAGCGTTTTATACTGCCGAAGAACACACGGCGCATTTTTTAAAGTCGCTGCGCCAGCAGGTATTTGAGACCCAAAAGCAGGATATACTAAACGATATTTCTGCTTTTGAACAAAAGCATGGCATTCAGCTTGCAGACAAACAAAAACAAGCAGTAGAATATGCACTCACCAGCGGAATTTTAGTCATCACCGGCGGACCCGGAACCGGAAAGACCACTATTATCCAATGCATGATTACGCTCATGGAACAGCGCGGACTGGATATTGTGCTCGCCGCACCGACGGGCCGCGCGGCAAAGCGCATGACGCAAATGTGCCACCGCGAAGCCAAAACAATTCACCGCCTGTTGGAGGTGGAATTTGACAGCGTACAAAGTGGACAGGTCTTCAAACGCGACCGCAACAATCCGCTGGAACAAGATGTAATTATCATTGATGAGGTGTCCATGTTAGACATCACCATGATGTTTTATCTGTTGCGGGCAGTGAAGCACGGCGCACGTGTGATTTTGGTAGGCGACAGCGACCAGCTCCCCTCTGTCGGCGCGGGCAATGTCCTCAGCGATATTATTATAAGCGGCGCGGTACCTGTGATTTGTCTGGACGAAATTTTCCGGCAGGCGAAGCAAAGCATGATTGTTGTCAATGCGCACCGCATTAATCAGGGGCAATATCCCGAACCAAGTTCCAAAAACGGCGATTTTTTCATTCTCCGTCGTCCGTCTGCCGCACAAGGCGTGGCGGAAATTTTGGAACTGTGCCGAACGCGGCTCCCCAAATTCTTGGGTGAGGATGCGTTGGACGCCATACAGGTCCTCACCCCTGTGAAAAAAGGTGAAACTGGTGTGGAAAACCTGAACAAGCAATTGCAGCAGGTATTCAACCCGCCTGCCAAAGACAAAAAAGAAGTGAAACGCCCACGGTATATGCTGCGTACCGGTGATAAAATTATGCAAGTACGCAACAACTACGACATTGAATGGACGCGTTCCATCGGTCAAAAGGGAACCGGTATTTTTAACGGCGATATCGGATTCATTGAAGATATTGACAAACGCCAAGGCGTATTATATATTATATTTGATGGAGACAAGCAGGTGACCTATCCGTTTGAACTGCTGGACGACATTGACCTGGCCTATGCCATGACGGTGCACAAAAGCCAAGGCAGCGAATTTTCCGCTGTGGTTATGCCTGTATATTCTGTCAGTTCCATGCTGCTGTCCCGCAATTTATTTTATACCGCCGTCACCCGCGCCCGCCGTCTGGTTGTATTGGTGGGACGTGAGGAAGTAATTCGCTACATGACGGACAACAACCGCGAATCCATGCGCTATAGCGGACTGGCAGCGTTGCTACAGGAAAAAATTCAATCAGAGGAAGGAACCGACGTGATATGATAAAAATAAAAGTACATCCATGGACCTATTTGGCCGACCTGTTTTTTCCGCCCAAATGTGTTTTCTGTGGAAAATTGCAGTCACCGGGCACACGTCCTGTGATTTGCTATGAATGTCTCAATAGTGTTCCAGCGGATAGTCTCAAATGTGTTAAGTGTGGTGGCGATATGCACTTGTCAGACGGACGTTTCCACTGTTATACCTGCAAAAGTGTTGGACGGCACTATGATGCAGCATTTAGCATTTTCCCATATAAAGATAATATCAGAGACGCTATTTTGCGTTTCAAATTCAGCGGTGAAATTGCGATAGCTGCGGATTTGGGCTTTTTGCTTTCTGATTTTATTATGCGTCTGGGCTTTTCTAAAAGCAACATTCAATATATTACCTATGTTCCTTCCGATAAACAAAGGGAACGCAGCCGCGGATTCAACCACATGAAACAAATTGCTGGATATGTCGGAAAGTATACAAAAATTCCTGTGAAGGACCACGTTGTAGAGAAAAACAAAACTACGCCGGCACAAAGTACTTTGAAAGCGCAGGAGCGCGCTAAAAATATCGTAGGCGTGTTTTCTGTCAATGAACGCGCACTGATTAAAAATAAATGTATCATTCTGTTGGATGACATATTCACCACCGGCGCCACCACAATTGAAGTGGCAAAAACACTCAAACGCGCGGGCGCAAAATATGTTTGTGTCATCACGCTTGCACATACCTAAAAGGAGCTGATTCCAATATGGATTTTATCTCGGATATTTTTCCGCCGGAGCTGCCGGCAAGCCAATATTCACCTTTAACGCTTGCCTATTTGGGTGACAATGTTTATGAGTTGTTTGTCCGCAGCTATTTGGTGTCACAAGACAACTATCCGGTTCACCGGTTACATATGATGGCGCGCGACTATGTCAGCGCGGCCGCACAGAGCAAAGCGCTCGAATGGATTGAAGAAGAATTTACCGAAGAAGAAATGGCAGTTTATAAACGCGGACGCAATGCAAAATCTGCCACTGTTCCTAAAAATGCAAAACTTATTGATTATAAACGCGCTACAGGTCTGGAAGCGTTGGTTGGATATCTTTATTTGACAGGACAAAGTGAACGGATTTTTTATTTTCTCAAAAAAATCATTGCACACCACTGAAAATTTTGTGAAATCAGCCACTACAACCGACCTTGCAATTATGGTATAATCTATATATAGATAAATTGTATACAGTTTTCACCACAATATTAAAACGGTAGGAGGAACATGGAATGGATGAAAAACAAAAAAACATGCTGGAACTCGTTGCTTATAAAATCCGCCGGCATGTATTGGAAGGCGTATTCAGCGCCGGATGCGGACATCCGGGCGGATCTCTTTCCATTGCTGATATTCTGGCGGTTTTATATTTTGACGAAATGCATGTAGATCCCCAAAATCCGGCATGGGCAGACCGTGACCGGTTCGTTTTGTCAAAAGGGCATTGCGCGCCCGCACTTTATGGCGCTTTGGCAGAAAAAGGATTTATCCCTGTAGAGGACCTCAAAACACTGCGTAAAGCGGACAGCTATTTACAGGGGCATCCCGATATGCGCAAAATCCCCGGCGTTGATATGTCCACCGGTTCTCTCGGACAAGGTATCTGCTGTGCAAATGGCATGGCAATCGCCGCAAAACTGGACCAAAAATCCTACCGTGTCTATACCATTTTGGGAGATGGCGAACTGGAAGAAGGACAAGTATGGGAAGCAGCCATGTTTGCCGCCCATCATAAGCTGGACAATCTGACGGCGTTCATTGACCTCAATTTGCTGCAAATCGACGGCGATGTACGCGATGTCATGAATCCTATGCCAGTCGATGAAAAGTTTATGTCATTTGGCTGGAATGTGATTTGCGTGGATGCCCATGACCTGACTGCTTTGCGCGGTGCGCTGGACCAAGCAAAGGCATGTACGGGCAAACCCACTGTCGTGATTTGCAAATCCATCAAAGGAAAAGGAGTTTCTTTCATGGAAAACGAAGCGGCATGGCACGGCATGGCGCCTAATCAAGAACAATATGAAAAGGCAATCGCGGAAATTGATGCAAAAATCAATCAGCTTTCCGCTACAATAGCATAAAAATAACATCCCTTTCTCCATGCGCTTATTCGGCGGCAAGCGCATGAGACCGGTCAATTTTTGCCGCGCTGCCGCCAGCGGCGGAATGGAGTGAACTATGGCAGACAGTAAAAAAGTTGCAACCCGTGAAGCCTACGGGAGTGCACTGAAAGAATTTGGCAAAAAATATGATATTGTCGTTCTGGATGCAGACCTTTCCAAATCTACAAAGACAGACAGTTTCAAAAAAACATATCCCGATCGTTTTGTCAACGTTGGTATTGCTGAAGCAAACATGATGTCCACTGCTGCGGGTATTGCAAGCTGCGGTAAAACAGTATTTGCAAGCTCATTTGCTATCTTTGCAGCAGGACGCGCTTTTGAACAAGTACGTAATTCTATTTGCTATGCCAACCTGAATGTTAAAATCGGTGCGACACATGCCGGTATTTCCGTTGGCGAGGATGGCGGAAGTCATCAAGCGATTGAAGATATCTCCTTGATGCGCAGCATTCCCAACATGACTGTCATCAATCCGGCAGACAGTGTGGAAGCGCGCGCCGCTGTGGAAGCGGCAATTTTGCATGACGGTCCTGTCTATCTTCGGTTTGGACGACTGGCAACCCCTGTTATTTATGATGCAGAAAATTATACTTTTGAATTGGGTAAAGGTAAACAACTGCGCGATGGCAGCGACGTGGCTATCATCGCTACCGGACTGATGGTGCCTGAAGCTCTGGAGGCAGCAGATACTTTGGCGCAAGAAGGTATTCAAGCACGCGTCATTGATATTCATACAATTAAACCGATTGACAAGGATATCATTATCAAAGCAGCAAAAGAAACCTCTTTTATCGTCACTGCTGAAGAACATTCCATCATTGGTGGACTGGGCAGCGCTGTTGCAGAAGTGCTCTGCGAAAACGCACCGGCAAAACTGGTGCGCATTGGTGTGCAGGACGAATTTGGACGCTCCGGCGACCCTTATGTGTTGCTGAAAGAATATGGACTTTCCGCGGAGAATCTTGTCCGTCAAGTGAAAGCCAACTTATAAACTCCACAAGTTATCTCTAAACTGGAAACAGTCCCCTTTCTCGACAAGAGAGGGGACTGTTTCTAAAAGACTACATCGGCAACAGTCTAACAGATTTTTCATCTGCCATTCCTCCCCTTCCCTATAGGCGTGTGCCTTTGGGGGGAAGGATATTATTGAAATATGAGTTAATTACCAATGATCAATATTTTGCTTGAAGGATATGACATTGATGTCATTTGGCTCTACGATACACTGAAAAATCACATAAAGCAACTCATTCGGTTGCTATTGTTGCATTTAAACATTCTCTCTGCGATTCTGATTTACAAATAATGTGATATCCGCTGCGCAATCCTTCCAATGCGTTTATAAGTAATTATTTTACAGATAAAATCTGTGACGCGCCCATATTTGCGATACAACATGTTAAATAAAAAATAGGCTGCTCTCTGTGATTTACTTTCCGGCATTCTTTTAAATATGTTTTTCAAACTATAAATCTGTTTATATATCCATATATAGCCACGATATAACTCCTGTTCTGTCATGCCGGTCGGCTGAAACACAACATTTGCCGTGTTATATTCGGACAAATCATCAGACAGAATGCGTCCTTCTTTTTTTAATTTATCATATAATACCGTACCCGGATAGGGCGTCAAAATATGGGATGTTACTGTTTCAATTTTGTTTTTCACAATCCAGTCAAGTGTCAGCTGGAACGTTTCAGGCGTATCGCCATCAAGACCAAACACAAAACTTCCGTTAATCATAATTCCCCTGTCATGAATCGCACGTACTGCCTGCTCATATTTAGCGATGTTGTTTTGTATTTTATGAACATTGTTAATCGAAGATACACTAATGCTTTCAAATCCTATAAATAAACTCTGGCATCCGCTTTCTTTCATCAAATCAAGCAAATTCTCATCATAAGCAACATTGATTGACACTGCCGCATTCCATTTAATATCCATTGGCTTGATATTTTCCAAAAATTCTCTTGTCCATGCAGGATTTCCGGCAAAATTATCGTCAATAAACATAATATGCTTCGAGTGAACCGCTTTTATATCCTGCAAAACATCCTCAATATTCCGATTCACATACATACGCTGCGCCGCACTGTTATAGCAAAAATCACATCGAAACGGGCAGCCCCTACTGGTGTGAATCACATTACAATATAAATATTGTTCTTTTTTCAAAAAATCATAAGCCGGAGAAACAATATCTTCTCCTCCGAATTCTTTGCCGCACATATATATTTTTTTCAGCAGTCCATTTTCATAGTCCTTTATAATACTAGGCCATGTTCCCTCTGCTGCTCCCACGCACAACACATCGAAACACTCTTCCGGAATCGTATCATACGCAGCTGTTATATGGATACCGCCCGCGACCACAACGGCACCGTTATTCCGAAATTTTTCAGCAATTTTAACCGCTCTGGGTAATGTATCTACTGTAACGGAGATACCGACAATATCCGGAGAATCATCATAATTGATAGTTTGAATGTTTTCATTTTCTAACACAACAGTGTGATGGTCCCTGAGAAGATTAACAACTGTTAAAAGCCCGAGCGGCGGCGCCATATGAATTTTGATGCCCGTATCCATAGGTCTTTTTATCATTTTAGGCTGTACTAGTTTTATGTACATGATATCCACCTCATTACTGCACTTTGTCGTGATATATCATTTTTGTAAAAAATCCAACTTCTCTCCGCTCCCGTGCCCTCTTAGCCTTCAAGTCCCTCGATTTATAAAAAAGTTCCTGCAGCTTCGCTACAGGAACTTTTTGGCAAAACCAAACGGATCAGGTGCTCTCCTACCGAAGGCGTCTCCCCCACAAAGCAACTTGCACAGCATAGCCGTTATGCCCACATTTACAAAAGCACAGAAAAGCTACAGTAATTTTATATATGTAAAATCACTATTTAGATAAAAAATAAGAGATAATAGATAATAGAACAAAAAGCGGCGGCATATGCTGCACCCAGCTTATCTATTCATTCTTATCTTTTACCTCTTATCTTAGGCAAGTTTTCTTGCCACTTTTTGGTGCAAAGGAGGGGACTTGAACCCCCATGGATTGCTCCACACGCCCCTCAAACGTGCGCGTCTGCCGGTTCCGCCACCTTTGCATATAAATAGATTGTAACAGTATTATTATACCATAGAAGATTGATTTGTCAAGAGATAAAACCATTTTTTCGTTCAATTTGAAAGAAACTAATATTTTATGCCATAAGCAGTGCGTCCAAATACCAGCCCCGGACGCACTGCATTTCTTTCCATCCATATATTTGTGTAGCTCCCTATATACCTTAGATTCTGGCAACACCCGTTTTGCGCGCCGCTTCCGCTACCGCTTTTGCCACAGCTGGCGTCACTGCTTTATTAAATGGGTCCGGAATGATATAATCTGCCGCCAACTCTTCATCCGATACAATCTCTGCAATCGCTTTTGCCGCCGCAATTTTCATTTCATCGTTAATATCGCTTGCTCGAACATCCAATGCACCGCGAAAAATGCCCGGAAATGCCAGAACATTGTTAATTTGGTTGGGGAAATCGCTGCGCCCTGTTCCCATCACCTTCACGCCTGCCGCTTTTGCTTCTTCCGGCATGATTTCCGGTACCGGATTCGCCATTGCCAACACAATGGGGTCTTTTGCCATTGTCTTTACCATCTCCGCCGTCAAAACACCTGGTGCGGATACACCAATGAACACATCCGCGCCCTTGATAACATCCGCCAATTGTCCCTTCTTCTGTTGTTTGTTGGACAGTTTTGCCATTTCTTCTTTTACAGCATTGAGATTTTCGCGCCCTTCATAAATCGCCCCTTTTGTATCACACAGAACCGCATTTTTCAATCCCATTTTCATCAGCAACTTTGTAATTGCGATGCCCGCCGCGCCACTGCCATTGACAACCACTTCCACCTCGGACATGTCCTTTCCCACCAATTTCAGCGCATTCATAATACCAGCCAGCGTCACTACAGCTGTTCCATGCTGGTCATCATGGAAAATCGGAATATCACATACTTCTTTTAATTTTTGTTCAATTTCAAAGCAACGCGGCGCAGCAATATCTTCTAAATTAACACCGCCAAAGGAACCCGCCAGTAGTCTGACCGTATTCACAATATCATCAACGTCTTTCGACCGGATACATAGCGGAAATGCGTCCACACCACCAAATTCCTTGAATAGTACACATTTTCCTTCCATCACAGGCATACCCGCTTCCGGTCCGATATCCCCCAATCCTAGCACAGCAGTTCCATCCGTTACAACCGCTACTAAATTATGGCGTCTGGTATATTTATAGGATAAATCCACATCGTCCCGTATGGCTTTGCAGGGTTCCGCTACACCCGGCGTATAAGCAATTGCTAAATCTGCTTTGTCCGCCACCTGTGCACGGCTCACCACTTCAATTTTACCATTCCACTGCCCATGTTTCTGCATTGCCAATTCCTGATTGGTCATCCTGCATCCTCCTCTTTTTTCAAACAGATATTGACGCTATCAATCTTCAAAAGTTGTTCGCACCCCAGAGATTGATTTTGCCATCTCTTTCATAACCTTTTACTTTCTTTTTTATTATACACATATATATCATGCTTGTCCATAGTGAAAACGTCAGATTTTAAGGAAATTTCTATATTTGTGCACCATTGCCAAGGAATATTTACCATTTCCATTCTTTTCTCTTTTTTCTACCCCCAGCCATTCAAAAAGAGGGACGATTCCTTTTCCCGATTACAACCTAGCACTTCTAATCTCCTTTATTCACCGGCATTTCAAAATATATACTAAAATAGTATGATAACGAAGAAATATTTTGTATACAATTTCCCCTAGGCAGGAAACAGAAACTATGTTATAATATATACGAAAACAGAAAAGCGTGTTTTCTTTGTAACTATATTTACTTGCGGCTGTACCATAAGCCAAAAGTAGGATAAATGAAAAATAAGGTTGGCGGACAGTTTTTTAGACTATCCCCGTCATTTATTTTTATAGATATTTCAGAAAAGGAGTGTTATAATAGATGGAAATTCGTGTCAGAGATTTTATTGTAGACAACTATACACCGTATGATGGAGATGATAGTTTTCTCGCTTCGCCAACAGAAAAAACGCAAAAACTTTGGGACAAAGTGAAAGACCTCATGCAGCAGGAAACCAAAGCTGGTGGCGTGTTGGATATTGATGAAAAAACCATTTCCACCATCACTGCCCACGATGCTGGTTATATTGATAAAGATTTGGAAGATATCGTTGGTCTGCAAACAAACGCGCCGCTTAAACGTGCTATTATGCCGTTTGGCGGAATTCGTATGGTGCGCTCTTCTTTGGCTGCTTATGGTAAGGAAATGGACCCACGCGTAGAGGATATTTTCAAATATCGCAAAACACACAATGACGGAGTATTTGATGTTTATAGTGAAGAAATGCGCAAAGCGCGCCATACCGGTGTTATCACAGGTCTGCCAGACGCTTATGGGCGTGGACGTATTATTGGCGACTACCGTCGCGTGGCACTTTACGGCGTTGATTTCTTAATTGAGCAGAAAAAGAAAGCAAAAGATGCACATTCCAAAGGACGTATTGACGGCAATAAAACACGCGAAATTGAAGAAATGGCGGAACAAATCCGTGCTCTTGGCGAACTCAAGGAAATGGCAGCCAAATATGGCTATGATATTTCGGCTCCTGCACAGGATACCAAAGAAGCCATTCAGTGGGTTTATTTCGGTTATTTGGCAGCTGTCAAAGAACAAAATGGCGCAGCCATGTCCATTGGACGTATTTCCACATTTTTAGATATTTATGCAGAAAAAGACCTGAAAAGCGGCAAATATACAGAGGAAGAGATTCAGGAAGTCGTTGACCATTTTATTATGAAATTGCGCATGGTGCGTTTCCTGCGTACCCCTTCCTACGATGAACTGTTTTCCGGCGACCCGACTTGGGTCACAGAATCTATCGGCGGTATGTGTCTGGACGGTCGTCACATGGTAACAAAAATGTCCTACCGTTTTCTGCATACGCTGGTAAATCTAGGTCCCGCACCGGAACCCAATCTGACCATTCTGTGGTCCCCCAGCCTGCCACAGA
>CATIYX010000049.1 GCA_949739095.1 uncultured Clostridia bacterium
CACCGGTCGGAAATCGGCCAGCAGGTAGTGGCAGCGGCGGTGGCGGCGGAATTGGAGCAGCACTGCCGACAGCACCTTCTGTGAATAGCCCGGTAGGCAACGAAACCGGCTCGCAGACGACAGGAAGTTTCCGTGATGTGACCCGTGATTACTGGGGATATAACTACATTGAAACACTGAAATCCCACCAGATTGTAAATGGGGATGAAAATGGAAACTTCAATCCGGAGGCACAAATCACCAGAGAAGAATTTTTGAAAATGCTGATGAATGCACTTGGTATTACAATTAATGATATTAAAGATGTGAATCTAACAGATGTATCTAGTAACGACTGGTGTTATCCTTACATTGCAAAAGCGATGGAAATGGGTATTGTCAGCGGTGTTACAGAAACAACATTCGGCACAGGCGGCTACATTACCAGAGAAGATATGGCGGTGATGAGTACCCGTGCGCTGGCGGCAGTAAAACGGACGCTGGCACAAATGGAGAATGAAAAAACATTCACAGATGGCGAACAAATTAGCGGCTACGCAAAAGATAGCGTAAAGAAAATGCAGCAGGCGGGTATTATAGGTGGATATGCAGACGGTTCTTTTGGACCGCAGCAAAATGCATCCCGTACAGAAGCGGCGAAAATTATTTGTGGAATTATGAATTAAGGAGGAAGTCAGAATGAAACAAGGGAAAAGCAAACGGCTGTTAGCATTGCTGCTTAGTACGGCAATGTTGGCAGCGATGGTTCCGACTGCACTGGCAGACTCCGAGACGGACCCGGCGGCTGTGCCGCCGGAGGACGTTTTTGCGTTGATGGACGAATTGGCGGATAGTGTTCCGGAATATGTTGTTCCGGAAACAGAATATCCTGACAAAACAACAGAGGAAATGTTGGCGGAAGAATCCGGAGAAACGCAAGCAGCAGAAACAGAAGTTGCAGATGAGGAGCCGGAATCTGTGGAGAATGAACAGGCGGAAGCGCTGGCAATTCTGGAATCATCGGACGCCCAGGAGCAGATTGTAGCGCAGGCAGATGAATATATCGACAGCACTTTTGGCTATCCGATTGCAGAGGATCCCCAATATGAATATACAAGCAATCCGGATATGACAGACGAAGCGTTGTTTGGAAAATGGGATGCCGCAAAAGATAAGTGGACAATTGAACCCAGATTCAACTATGCGCAATATCCTGATATGGCGTCGGTAGAACAGGCAGTCAAAGCGGGAGATTACCAGTTGGCAAAAGAATGTCTGTATAACTACTACATCTTTGTGGAAGCAAAACGGAACCGAAAAAAAGACGTTAGCACCACGGTGAAAGACACCATCACAGCGGATTTGCTGAAAGAAAACTTCATGTATAACGGAAACAGCGGACTAACGCCGGTTGCAGTGATGTCCTTTGACCAAGACAAATATGTTCAGGCGGACATTACCGATATTGTGAAAAGCAATTTTACAAAAACCTCGGAGTTGTCGTTTTATATCACGGCAACCAATAAAGACGGCGGACTCGCAAAAATCTATAGTAAAGATTCCACTGTGCCGGACAGTATACCCTATATTCAGGTAAAAGTAAACGGGACAGATTTGACACTCTATCCCTCCAATGATACTTATATCAGCGCAGGAAGCAACAGCGGAAAAAACTATGGCAAAAAAATGTTTCTGGAAGCACGGGAGGATGCCATTGGAACACAGAGTCTAGTGAATGACAAAACAAATCGAATTTATATTCGTTTCACTTTAAACGGACTGAAAAAGGGAGATACGATTACTGCGGCGACCTTGAATCTACGCGGGTTTAACGGCGTCAATCTGGGAACCGGTGACATTACGCCGGAGGGCAGCAAAACGCTGCAGCAAACGATTGACGAAGGAACAGCCGGTGTGAAACCGAAAAAAGTGGTTGTTATTCATAACGGCGATACTTCGTGGAGTGAAAATAATCTGACCTATTCCAACGCCTTGGCACAGCTAATCTATTCTTATGACCAAGATGTCAGCTGGGGTTGGGATCAGCCAAGCGGCGCGGGTTACCGGTATCAAGAGGAGCTGCTGCGTTTCAACACATGGCTTGATAAGCTAGTGAAACTTTATAATGCAACGGGAGACGAATCCTATGCCTATACTGCCATTCGGCAGCTCATGGACTGTATTACCGTGACCATGAAAAAAAGGTCTGATGGAGACCCTTACAAACCCGGAAGCGCACCCAACAAGGGGTATTTAAAAACCTTGGATGTAGCGTTGCGGACACAGTGTATGCCCGGATTGGTCATGCAGCTTTTGAACAGCGAATATATGACGGCAGAGACATTCACCTATATCATGAAATATATGTGGGATGAAGCGAACGATTCAAAAGGGTTCACAACGGCTAATAACTGGGGTTCTTCAGAAACACTCGGACTTTATACTGTGGCGATGAATTTTCCGGAATTTAAGGATTCAGGCGCTTGGATTTCCCGCGTGAAAACACGCTATGATACTATTTGCGGCGGCATCATGCTGTCAGATACAAGTTGTAAGGAATTAGCGCTTGGCTATACGGATTATGCGCTTTCCTCCACCGTTGACGCAAAGAAGGTTGCGGATATGATGGGAGAAACGGAATATCCGTTTACAGACCAGACCATTCAGGCAATTCATGGGCTGGCGCAATATATGATGTATTCCAGTATGCCGGGCTTTAGTGACCATCAGGAGGGCGACGGCTACAGCCACCGCGGAAACTATAAATCCAGATTGTTGGCAGTGGGACAATGGTATAACGACCCGCATCTTTTATTTGCAGGAAGCGATGGAGCACAAGGCTATGCACCGGACTTTACATCCATTCTGTTTCCGGTTGGACGTAAAATTGCCATGCGCACCGGTTGGGATGCCAATGCAAATTATCTCTATACCAGTGTAGATGGTGGTATGGGAAGTCACGCGCATCCGGATGATTTGAATCTTGTTGTGAAGGCATATGGACAATATTTACTGGTTGACCCGCTCTATGGCTCCTATAGTAGTGACCCCAGAAGAGATTTTCTGACCTCCACAAGAGGGCATAATCTGGTTAGTGTATATGGTTCAGGTACCAGCCTAAATTATAAGCAGACAATTGGAAAACAATATGGCAGTATTCCACGGTGGGAAACCAACAATTCCTATGATTTTATGTTGGGAACAACACCCAACGAGCCAAGTGCGAACTATAGCAGAAGCATTTTGTTTGTGA
Source organism: uncultured Clostridia bacterium (assembly GCA_949739095.1). GTDB lineage: Bacteria > Bacillota > Clostridia > RUG12999 > RUG12999 > JAAWTG01. Next base: position 3,233 of record CATIYX010000049.1, read on the forward strand.
AACCAGGCTTCTGGCTAGTCAATGACTATCTGACACCGAAGAGTGCAGGCACCTATTCCTATGTACAGAACTGGCATTTCCTGCCGGAGGCAAACATCAGCATGGATGACACGACAAAAACAATTCGGACAGGATTTAACGACGTGAACATTCAGGTAGTGCCGGTTGCGCCGGAACGCTTTAACGCTGCGGCGATTAAAGACGGATATTATTCAGAAGGACAGAACAGCTTTTCAGATGCAAAATATGCAGATTATACAGTGCAAAGCAATGGAACAGTTGTTTTTAATACGATTCTTCTGCCGGAAAATGTCGGACAGCGTTTTGACGTCAGTGTACAGGAAGTGGAAGTAGATGGGTTAACCCGCGAGGACGCTTCTGCCTATGAATTCACTATGCAGGAGGAGTCAACGGGAGCCACCACCACCTATCAATATTTTCAGTTACATAACACAGCAAAAAAA